>JBKJJI010000271.1:0-6167 GCA_046598115.1 Acidimicrobiia bacterium
GGTGCTCGTGCTGGACGACCATCCCGTAGACGAACCCACCCGCGAGCAGGGAGTCGCGAGGCCCCGGCACACGGTCGAGGTCGGCGGCGTCGTGGCGCGCCAGGTGCTCGAGGGCACGTCGGCGCACGTCGCCGAGGTAGTCGCGGGCCGCGTCGGGGCCGAGGATCGGAAGGGACACCCGCTCCCGACGGGGGTGCTGGAACGCGTCGTAGAGATCGTCGAAGCGAGGGTCGGTGGGAGGTGCCTCGGTGAGCGCCCTGAGCAGCCACAGCTCCTCGTAGTGGCCGATGTGCGCGAGGTCCCAGACGAGCGGCGACATGAGTGGCGAGATCTGGCGGGTCCAGACCTCCTCGTCGAGGTGGTCGAGGATCCCGAGCGTCCGGCGGCGAGCCGTCTCGAGATGTGCGGCGATCTCGTCGGTCAGGCCCACTGGTCCCCCGCACCCAGCGGCTGGTTGTCGGGCTCGGGCATCGGGTCGCGCCCGGCGGCCCACTCGTCGAGGCGGTCGTCGGCCGGGCAGCGACCGCGGGCGACATAGGTGTCGACGAACTGCTCCGTCGCGGCGATGGTCGTGGGATCGGCGACCCCGGTGCGCATCACGTCGAGCGCGACGTCGAAGCACGCCCGAGCGGCGGTGCCGAGGATCGGATCGGCCAGCGCGTCGCGAGCGGCGGGGACCCAGCGGTCGCGGACGGGGAGGAGTTCGGCTGCCAGCAGCGTCGCGACGTCGGGGTCGTGGATCAGCACCGCCGACACTGCGGTCGCGACGCGCCACCAGGGCTCGGGGACCGCGTCGAGCATGCGCAGCTCGAGCCAGCCGCGCGGCCGGATCGGTGGGAACAGGGTCGTGAGGTGGTACTCGAGGTCGTCGATCGTGGGCCACCCGAGTGCGTGTCCGTGCTCGATCCACTCGCCGAACGTGAGCGAGTCGAGGACGGGGACGTAGTCGTCGGCCGACGTCCGCACGAGCATCACGTGCGCGTCCATCGCGTACTCGGCCCAGGATTCGCGGCCGGTGGCGTGCCCGTTCACGACGGCGGTGCGACACGGGTCGATGTCGTCCCAGACCGCGAGGCGGGTCGACCGGAACCCGGTGGGGCCGGAGGACCCGATCGGGGAGTTCGCGAACGCGGCGGCGAGCACCGGTCCGACCGAGTGCGCCGTCCGCCACCGGTCCTCGACCTCGCAGGCCGTGCCGAGGTCGAGGTTCACCTGGAGCGCCGCGGTGCTGCGCATCATCGTGCGCCCGGCCGGCCCTCGGGTGTCGAAGTAGGCCTCCATGGCGTCGTAGCGGGGTGTGAGGACGGCACGCGGGCGGCGGGGGCCGGGCTCGAGCCCGACGGCGACCAGCGCGATCCCGGCGTCGGCGAGGACCGCACCCAGGGAGGCTGCGTCGCGTGCGGTCACGTCGCAGGCGTGGACCAGCGGGAGGGGCGGGGAGCTGAGCTCGACCTGCCCGCCGGGCTCGAAGGTGAGCCGGCTCCCGCCGGGGAGCGGCGGACCTGCCGCGGTGGCCGCCGTGACGGTTTCGAGGGAGGCGGGGAGTGACGGGTCTTCGGCGTGCACGGCGAGCCACTCGAGCTCGATGCCCACCTGGCGGCGGGGGGTGTCGACGGTCGGTGGCCGGTCGAACCCGAGGCCGGCGGCGGCGGCTCGGGCCGCGGTGCCGGAGAGGGTGGGCGAGGGGGACGGCATGTCGTTACCGATGCCCGAAACGGGCCGAGACCCAATCGGTGTCGCGGATGGAGCCGAGGTGCAGGTGATGCGTCAGTGCGTGGTGCATGCCGCGTCCCTCCTGTGCTCGGGCTGGTCATGGACGGGGGCCGATTCGGGCATGAGCGCATCCTGTGCTCTGTTCGATTGTGCAGCCGACACTGGATGTATGACGTCCGAGGGTACGCCCCGATCGTCGCCGGGGCCATGCACCCCCGCTGGGCTCAGCGGTGCCGGCCAGCCTTGCGAGGGAGGAGGGAGGCCGCGTCGCGCAGGAGCTCGGAGGTCGGATCCGGCATCGCCGTTCGGAGCACCGGCCGGGAGGCCCGGCGCGCGGTCGATGTGGGGCCGGCGGTCTGGAGGGCCGCCGCGAGCGCGGCGGCCAGTGCCGGTGCGTCGGATGGCGGCACGAGCCGACCGGCGCCCGGGTGGGCGGCGTCGACGATCTCGCGGATCCCGCCCGCGTCGCTCGCCACGATCGGCACGCCGCTCGCCAAGGCTTCGACCGCGACCAGGCCGTACGGCTCGGGTTCGGTCGAGGGGACCGCGACGACGTCGGAGTCGGCGAGCAGGTCCGCGATGTCGTCGCGGGGCCCGGTCCACTCCACGCCGCCGAGCGCCGCGGCCCGACGTTCGAGGTCGGCGGCGTAGCCCTCCTTCTCGAGCACGACGCCACCGGCTACGACGAGACGTGCGTTGGGCACCGCCTGGACGACGGCCGGCCAGGCGTCGAGGAGCACGTCGATGCCCTTCCAGGTGTCGATCCGACCTGCGGTCGTGACGACCGGCGCGTCGTCGGGGATCCCGACCCGCGACCGGAACCGACCGGCGCGCGTCGGTGTGAAGGCGGTGGGGTCGACCGACTCGTGGACGACCACGACGTTGGAGGGATCGAGCTGGGCGGCCACTGCGTTCGACACCGCCAGCACGACGGCAGCCCGACCGGCGAGCCGTCGTTCGAGGCGAAGGGCCGCGGCGGACTGCACGACGATCTCGCGGGCGTGCCATGCGTGGGGTCGGCGGGTGATGCCGGCGACGGCCCAGCCGTACCAGGAATGCAGCGAGTTGGTGTGAACGAGGTCGATGTGGAGGCGCCGCGTGAGCCGGACGAGCCGGAGCACCGCGACGGGCCAGGCGAGCGCGTACCGGATCCATCCCCCGACGGCGTTGCTCGTCGAGATGCGGCGCATCGGGACCACGTGCACCGTGGCGCCGGCAGCCTCGATCTCGGCGCGCAACGGTGGTTCGGCGGGAACCACGACATGGCATTCGAACTCGTCGGATGGCAGGCTGGCGTGCAACCGAACGAGCGCCTGGTCCGACCCTCCGCGTTCGGCGACGGGTTGGATGGAAAGCAGCCGGATCATGCGTGTCGCCCTCAACCTCGAGCAGCTGCTCCAGCATCCCCCTGGTGGGATCGGGCGCTACACGGCCGAGCTCGCGAGGCTACTGCCTGACCCGGAAGGTGGGGACGAGCCCATCGAGCTGGTCCCGTTCGTGGCCCGCCATCCGCGCGTGGCGATCGCGCGTGCGGTCTCCGCGTTCGGTCTGGGCACGCTCGAACCGATCCGGCTCCCGCTCCCGCGTCCCGTGCTCTACGACGCCTGGAACGTGCTGGGGGCGCCGGGCCTCGGACGGATGCGGGCGGCGCTGCGCGAGCTGGACGTGGTGCATGCGCCCTCGGTCGCGGTCCCGCCCCGCAGCCGCGCCGCGCTCGTGGTCACCGTGCACGACGCGGCGACCGAGCGCTTTCCGCACACGTTCCCGCGGCGGGGTCGTGTGTTCCACCGACGCGGGATGCGCGCCGCGGCGCGTCGAGCCGATGTGGTGATCGCGGTGAGCCAGGCCGCGGCGGAGGAGATCGCCGAGCACAGCCCGGTGCCGATGGACCGGATCCGTGTCGTGCACCACGGCGTGCCGCAGACCATGGCGGGCGACGGCTTCGTCGAGGTCACCCGCTCCTCGGCCGGGTTGGCCGGCGATCCGTACGTGCTCTGGGTCGGGACGCTCGAACCCCGGAAGAACCTGCCCGTCCTGCTGGAGGCGTTCCGCGCCGCCGTCGACGCCGGCCTGCCGCACCGCCTCGCGATCGTCGGGCCCGACGGCTGGCTCGACACCGGGGCCGCGGTGCGCGAACCGGTCGCGGCGCTCGGCGACCGGGTGCGATTCCTGGGCTCGGTGCGCGCCGACCGACTCACGGCGCTCTACCGGGGTGCCGACCTCCTGGCGTTCCCGAGCCTGCACGAGGGGTTCGGCCTCCCCGTGCTGGAGGCGATGGCGCAGGCGACCGCCGTGGTGTGCTCCGACATTCCGGTCCTGCGCGAGGTGGGGGGCGACGCGGCCCGTCACGTGCCCGCGACCGACGCGGACGCGTGGGGCGAGGCGCTGGTCGAGGTCCTTCGCGACGACGCCGGACGCGACCGGCTCGCGACGGCCGGACGGGCGCGTGCCGAGCAGTTCACCCCCGAGCGGTTCGTCGCGCAGACCCGGGCGGTGTACCGGGAGGCGATCGAGGTGCGGGCGTCGGGCTGAGAAGGATGCGGCGGGGCCGCTACCAGCCGCGCTCGATCCACTCGTCGAGGTGGGGGCGCTCAGTGCCGATGGTGCCGTCGAGCCCGTGCCCGGGGAGCAGGAGCGTCTCGGCCGGAAGCGTGAACAACGAGCGGTCGATCGACTCGATGATCTCGTCGAAGCTCGCACCCTCGGTGCGCGTGTGGCCCGGCCCGCCGGGGAACAGGGTGTCGCCGGTGAAGAGCAGCGGAGTGCCCTCGAGCACGAACGAGGTGGATCCCGGGGTGTGCCCCGGGGTGTGTACCGACCGCATGCGGAGGTCGCCGATCTCGTAGACCTCGTCGCCCGGGATCACGAAGTCGTAGGACGGCAGCATCGCGGCGTCGGCCTCGGCGATCCCCACCTCGATACCGGCGTCGCGCAGCGCGGTGACCGCCTGGATGTGGTCCCAGTGCCCGTGGGTCGTGAGCACCCGTCGGACACCGGTGGCCTTCGACACCTCGAGCAGCAGCTCGTGCTCGTTGGCGGCGTCGATGAGCACGGCGTCGCCGGTGCGTTTGCAGCGCACGACGAACACGTTGTTCTCGAACGGCCCGACGATCAGCTTGTCGACGCGAACGGCGGCGTCGTCGTAGTGCGCGGGCCGGGGTGCGGGTGCCACGCAGCGAGGGTACCCGGCATGGCGGCTCGTCCCTACCGACGGGTAACGTCCCGCGGAGATGGATATGCGCTGCGAGCGCAGCGGGTGAGCGAAGCGAAGTAGCGGAGCGGAAGCAGCGCCAGACAGATGGACTTTGTGGACACCAGCGCGGAAGCGGCGTTCCGGGACGAGATCCGGACGTGGCTCTCCCAGCACCTCGTGGCCGACTTCGCGGAGTTGGGTGGTCGCGGCGGGCCGGCCGACGAGCATGCATGGGACCTGCGCGTCGAGTGGGAGAAGCTCCTCGGCAAGGACCGTTGGCTCGGGCTGTCGTGGCCCGAGGAGCACGGCGGTCGGAACGCGAGCTTCGCCGAGCAGGTGATCTTCAGCGAGGAGTACGCGAAGGCGAACGCGCCGGCGCGGGTGAGCTTCTTCGGCGAGGGCCTGTTCGCGCCGACGCTCCTCGCGTTCGGGACGGAGGAGCAGAAGCGCCGCTTCCTCCCGAAGATCCAGTCGGTCGAGGAGATGTGGTGCCAGGGGTTCTCCGAGCCCAACGCCGGGTCCGACCTCGCCAACGTGCAGACGCGTGGCGTCCTCGACGGCGACCAGTGGGTCGTGAACGGCCAGAAGGTGTGGACGACGCTCGCGCACCGCGCACAGTGGTGCTTCTGTGTGACCCGCACCGATCCCGAGTCCACCGGTCACAAGGGCCTCTCGTACCTCCTGATCCCAATAGACCAGCCCGGGGTCGAGGTGCGCCCGCTGCGCCAGATGACGGGCACCGCCGAGTTCAACGAGGTGTTCTTCGACGACGCCCGTGCCCCGAAGGACCACGTGCTCGGGCCGGTGGGCGAGGGCTGGAAGGTCGCGATGGCCACGTTGGGCTTCGAGCGGGGGACGGCCTTTCTGTCCCAACAGCTCGCGTTCCAGCGGGAGCTCGAGGAGATCATCGTTGCGGCGCAGGCGAACGGCGCCGCGGGCGATCCCGTCATCCGCCAGGAGCTGGCCGACTCGTACGTCGGCGTCCAGGTCATGAAGTACAACGGCATGCGGATGCTCACCAGCCTCGTCCACACCGGGGTGCTCGGCCCCGAGGCGAGCATCGGCAAGCTCTACTGGAGCAACTGGCACCGCACGCTCGGGGAGCGGGCCATGCACGTGCTCGGCCCGGCCGGCGGGATCGTCGAGGGGACACCCGGCGACGGCACGGCCTACGCTCTCAGCGAGTTCCAACGGATCTTCATGTTCAGCCGGTCCGAGACCATCTACGCCGGCTCCAGCGAGATCCAGCGCAACATCATCG
>JBKJJI010000363.1:0-4648 GCA_046598115.1 Acidimicrobiia bacterium
GCGTTCAGTCGAGGAGTTCGAGCACCTTCTCCGAGGGACGGGCGATCACGGCCACGTCACCCTTGAACACCACCGGGCGCTGCATGAGCTCGGGGTTCGCGAGCAGGACGTCGAGGACGCCGTCGCGGTCCGCGACGTCGGCCTTCGTCAGGCCCAGCTCCTTGAACCGGTCGTCGCGACGGACGAGCTCGCCCGCCGGGTCGGGGATCGCGTCGAGGATCCGCTCCAGCGTGGCCCGGTCGGGCGGGGTCTGGAGGTACTCGACCACGGTGGCCTCGACTCCCCGGTCGGCGAGGATCGACAGGGCACCTCGCGACTTGCTGCACCGGGGGTTGTGGAACACCTCGACATCGGCTGGCACATCCGGCAGCACATCGGCTCGCGCGCTCGTCATGACCGCCGAGGCTACCGTGGGGTAACCCGTCGATGAGCAGCGTCCCGCGGAGGACTCCATGACCAGCACGGCCAGCCCCGAGTTCCAGGCCCTCGGACGCGAGGATGCCAACAGCATCGAGTCGATCCTCGCCGACGACGCGATCGACTTCGGCGAGATCTCCCACGCCACGGCCGTGGGTGGGGACGCGATCTTCACCTGGGACTACGAGCGGACTCGAGCGGCGCTCGGCAAGCTCTACGAGCGCGCCAAGACGTCGCAGTGGAACGGCTCGACTGACCTCGACTGGTCCATCGAGGTCGACGCCGAGGCCGTGGCGCTCGAGCTGCAGGCCGCGATCGCCCAGCTGCGCACCCGCCTCGTCGACCTCCCCAACTCCCCGCTCAAGACCTGGGGCGAGAAGGAGTGGACGAAGCTCGCCATGGAGGCGTTCAAGTGGCGGATGAGCCAGTTCCTCCACGGCGAGCAGGGTGCGCTCATCTGCACCGCGAAGATCGTCGAGACGGTCCCGTGGATCGACGCCAAGTACTACGCGTCCACCCAGGTGATGGACGAGGCCCGTCACGTCGAGGTGTTCGCCCGGTACCTCGACACGAAGCTCGACGGGCACTACGCCGTCAACCCGGCGCTCCAGCTCCTCATCGACGACATCCTCAGGGACTCACGCTGGGACATGACCTACATGGGCATGCAGATCATGATCGAGGGGCTCGCACTCGCGGCCTTCGGCTTCATGCACATGGCCACCCAGGAGCCGCTCCTGAAGAAGCTGCTCCGCTACGTGATGAGCGACGAGGCCCGCCACGTGGCGTTCGGTGTCCTCTCGCTCGAGGAGTACTACCGCGGTCTCGACGGCAAGGAGATCCGAGAGCGTCAGGAGTTCGCGTTCGAGGCTGGCCTTCGGATGCGCGACCGGCTGATGATGCACGCAGTGTGGGAGGAGTGCGGGATCGATGCCGACACGATCACCCGCATGCTCTTCGCGATCCGCGAGCCGGGCGTCAACCCGTTCCAGGCCGCGCTCTTCTCCAAGATCGTCCCCAACTGCAAGAAGCTGGGGCTGCTCGACGCGGGTGATGGCTGGCTGCGCGAGAAGTTCACCGAGATCGGTGTCATCGAGTACGAGGACGCGGTCGACACCGAGACCGAGTACGCGCTCCTCGACGCCGTCGCCGACGACCGCGCCGAAGCCGCCACCGTCTCCTGACCCCTCCCAACCCCTTGATGCGTCTCAGTTGATCGCGGCTCGGAGCAGCTCGAGGTAACGGGCGCGCGGCACCTCGACCACCCCGAGCGACTCGAGGTGGGGCGTGCACCACTGCACGTCGAAGAGCACGGACCCGCGCTCGCGCAACCGCTCCACCATGTGCCAGACGGCGACCTTCGACGCATCCGTTCGTCGGTGGAACATCGACTCGCCGGCGAAGAAGCGACCGATCGCGATGCCGTAGAGGCCACCGACGAGCTCGGGAGCCTCACCGTCGCCTTCGGCACCCGGCCCCTCGCCGTGGCCATCGCCCTCGCCGCCGGCCCAGACCTCGACGCTGTGCGCCCATCCGAGCCGGTGCAGCTCGGTGTAGGCCTCCACGAACGACTCGTCGATCCATCCGTCCGGACGGGTCGGGTCGCCGCAGGCTCGAATCACCGCCTCGAACGCCGTGTCGAACGTCGTCCGGAACCGACGCGCGGAACGTCGCAACGAGCGGTGCACGACCAGCCCGTCGATCGGCAGGATCCCGCGCGGATCGGGTGAGAACCAGGCCAGCTCGCCCCCCGCCTCGACCCGCATCGGGAACAGGCCGGCTCGGTACGCGGCAAGCAGCGTACCGGGCTCGAGGTCGGCGCCGATGCCGACCATGTCCATCCCCGCCGCCGCCGTCGATGGGTCGGGGATGTGCCACGACGACGCCGGCGGTTCGACGGGCACGGCCCGAGGGTACTTTCCGACCGCGAGCACACCGACGTCGCCGGGGCCCGGCCCACCCAACCCCTTGCCCCGGCGGGAGCGCCGCCGACCCCGGCGCAGCAGGGGGCTCCGCGGCCTGTCGCACCACTAGCCTCGCCGTTGGGCATCCAGGCTGCCCGACGCCGACGAGGATCGCTCCGTTGCCCCATCACGCTCGACACCAGGACGCCTTTCGCCGGCGCTCCGACGACCCCCGCCGCCGGCACCGGTCGGTCCGCAGGCGCATGACGGTCGGGATCCTTGCCGCGGTGCTCGTCGCGATGACGACCGGAATCGCCGCGGCACAGACCGAACCGAAGGCGGACGCGACGGTCGCGGCCCTGCGCGCCGAGGCCGAGCGATCCTCGGTGGAGTACTTCGATGCGCTGGCCCGCGCCCAGGAGCTCGAGCAGAGCATCGCGGCGCTCGAGGGTCGCCTCCCCGCGCTCGCGAACCAGCGGAAGGAGCTCCGGACCCAGGCCGAGACCCGGGCAGTCGCGGCTTACCAGCGCGCCGGGAGCCAGCTCCACATCGTGTTCGCGAGCTCCGATGCCCTCACCGCGGCACGACGCGTGACCTGGCTCGGTCAGCTCAACGCTCGCGACAACGCCGTGTTCCTCCAGCTCGCCGAGGCGACGGACGCGCTCGAGGCCCAACGCGCCGAGCTGCGCACCGCCCAATCCGCCCAGCAGGAGGCGGTCGCCGCCCTGGCGGCCCGCGGCCGCGACATCGACTCGAAGCTGCAGGCAGCCGAGGACCGGGCCCGAGAGCTCGCCGCCCGGCAGGCCGCCCAGGCCGCGACCCGGCGTCCCGTCAACCCGACGCGGCCGGGCGGACCTCCTCCCGGGGCTCCCGCCGACTACGTCCCGACGCCGGGTGAGCATCCGCGCCACAACGACCCGTTCCTCGTGTGCACCCGCGCGCACGAGGGCCAATACACCTCGTACAACCCGGCCGGTCCGTACATGGGCGCGTACCAGTTCCTCCAGTCGACCTGGAACAGCAGCGCGAACCGTGCGGGGCGCCCCGAGCTGATCGGGGTCCCACCGCACACGGCGTCGCCCTACGACCAGGACGACGTCGCCTGGGCGCTCTACCAGTGGCAGGGGTCGCGGCCGTGGGGTGGCCGCTGCGGTTGAGGCCGGAGCGGTGCGTCAGCCCGTCCAGGTCGGGAGCATCGCCTGCATGAGCGCCTCGTCGGACCCGGCGCGCCATCCGTCGAGCAGTCCGGCGGCGAGCGGGTCGCAGGCCACCCGCAACGGGGCGTCGTCGTCGAGGATCGCGTCCACGATCGCGGTCGCTGCATCGGCCGCCGACGTCTTCTGGTCCTCGACGGCCGCCCGGCCCTCGGCGTACCGCTGCGCCATGTCGCGGTAGTCGGCGTCCTCGATCGCCTCGGGGGGCTTGGCCGACCCGGCGAGCATGTCGGTGTCGATCGGTCCGGGCATGATCTCGAGGACGCGGATCCCGAACGGCGCGAGCTCGGCGCGCAGGCTCTCCCCGATAGCGCTCACGGCCGCCTTGCTCGACCGGTAGGGGGCGTAGAACGGGACGGGCGCGAGGATCGACGACGACGTCACGTTGCAGAGCACGCCGCCGCCCGCCCGTCGCAGCGCCGGGATCGCCTGTCGGGTCACGTCGATGAGCCCGAACACGTTCGTCTCGAACATCGAGCGCCACAGCTCCATCGGGGTGGACTCGAACGGTGGGTGCTCCCGTTCCACGCCGGCGTTGTTCACGAGGACCCGCAGCTCGTCGGGGAGGCGGATCGACGACGGGTCGGTGACGTCGAGCTCCTGCACCCGCAGCGCCGCACCCGACGCGGCGGCTTCCTCGACGAGGGCGAGGCCATCAGTGCGGTTGCGCATCGTCGCGACCACCTCGAATCCTCGCGTCGCCAGCTCCAGGGCGACCGCGCGCCCGATGCCGCGGCTCGCGCCCGTGACCAGTGCTCGTCCTGCTGCGTCCATGGGTTCGGCTCCGTTCTCGGCGATCGGGTCAGCGGCCTCGCTCGGATACTACGGGTGAGGCCAACGCCCTCACCCCGGCGCTCCGACCTGCACGAGGTCGGCGTACATCGCCAGCCCGAGCGCGACGCCGGCGCCCACGAGCAGCACCACGGTGATCGAGGTCGCGGCCGCGAGCGGCCCGGCGAGGAGCACGCCCACCGGGACGGTCCCGCCGAAGCCCATGATCCACAACGCCATCACCCGGCCGCGCACGGCGTCGTCGACGTGCTCCTGCAGGACGGTCGACAGCGAAGTGATCACGACGAAGTACGCATATCCGAGCACGGGCGCGACGACGAA
>JBKJJI010000057.1:0-3375 GCA_046598115.1 Acidimicrobiia bacterium
CGGGGGCGCCGGGGTCCGGCGCGCCGCGGTCTGGAGTGCCGCGGTCCGGGGGAGGGGTGCTGGTCATGGTGGGCCGGGCGGCGCAGTGCGCCGGATGCGCTACTCGGCGGCGGGCTCGTCCGAGCCCTCGGCCGCGACGGCGTCGAGGAGGTCCGCACCCTCGACGACCTCGGGCTCTTCGGGCAGCGGTGCGGCCTCGATCTTGCCGACCTGGATCTCCTCGAGCGAGATCGTGAGCGGCTTCCGCGACACCGAGGTCACCTGCGGGGGCACGATCTTGCCGAGCCCCTCACCGAGCTGGTTGTAGTAGTCGTTGATCTCCCGGGCCCGCATCGCGGCCAGGGTGACGAGGGTGAACTTCGAGCCCACCCGGTCGAGCAGGTGTTCCATCCGGGGTTCCATGAGCGAGGCGCGGACTTCGGGCATGCGGGGCTTCCCCTCGGGAACGTCGTGGACGGGAGTTTGCTGGGCGGTCGCGGCCGGATGGAGGGCGCTCCAGCGGTCACGGACCCGGGGAACCATGGTAGCAGCGGGCGTCCGTGCTCAGGCACCTCGGGTTCAGGCGCCTGAGATGCGCCGGCGTTCCAGCACGCCGAGGATCTCCCCGACCGCCCGGTCCAGGTCGTCGTTGACGACGACGACGTCGAAGGCGTCGGCCTGCCCCTCTTCCCGGGCGGCGGCCGCCAGGCGGGTCTCGATCACGGCGGCGTCCGCGTCCGGGTCCCGGGCCAGGAGCCGCTCCCGTTGCACCTCCCGCGACGGCGGCCGGACGAACACCAACAGGGCGTCGGGGAACGCTGCCCGCACGGCCATGGCGCCCTGCACGTCGATCTCGAGGAGCACGTCCTGGCCGGCCGCGAGGCGCCCCTCGATCGGCGCGCGCGGCGTCCCCTTGAGGTCCCCGTAGACCTCGAACCACTCGAGCAGACCGCCGGCGTCGCGCACCCGGAGGAACTCGGCATGGTCGACGAAGTGGTAGTCGCGCCCGTCGACCTCACCGGAACGCGGCGCGCGATCGGTCATCGACACCGAGAACCAGAGATCGGGAACGCGCGCGAGGAGCTCGCGGACGATCGTGCCCTTCCCCACTCCGGAAGGTCCGGCGACGACGAGCAAGACGCTCAGGAGGCCCGACCGAAGTGCTCGAGAAGCTTCTGCCGCTGGTTCGGACCGAGCCCGCGGACGCGTCGGCTCTCACTGATGTCGAGATCGCGCATCAACCGCCGCGCCTTCACCTTGCCCGTGTTCGGCATCGACTCGAGCATGCTCACGACCTTCAGCTTCGCGAGCACCTCGTCGGCACCGGCGCGGTCGAACAGCTGCGCGAGCGTGAGGCGCTCGTCCTTGAGCTGCTCCTTGATCTCGGCGCGGATGCGCCGGGCCCGGGCCGCCTTCTCGAGCGCGGCGCGACGCTGTTCGGGCGTGAGGGCGGGAGGCAGGGGCATCGCCGGGTCAGCATACCCACGACCTCGCGCAGTACCTCGGGGCACCGGCGTGCGCCACGCTGGTCATCCGCTCGACGCGACCGCCGCGGCGATCTCGGTCGCGATCTCAGCGGCGGCCAACTCCGGGTCGGCCGCTCCGGTGACCGTGCGACCGAGCACCATCCAGTCGGCACCGGCGGCCGCCGCCACCGCCGGGGTCGCGACCCGCGCCTGATCGTCGTTCGCCATCCCCGCTCGGCGCAGCCCGGGGACCATGGTCCGCAGGCCCGCGGCCTGCACCTCGGCGATCTCGAGCGCCGAGCACACCACGCCGTCGCACCCGGCCTCGCGCGCCGTCGCGACCCGACCGGCGAACGCGCTCGTGTCGGTGTCGCTCGTCAGCACGGTCACCCCGAGCGCGACCGGGGTCGCGTGACCGCCGGCAGCCGCGCCCTCGCGCAGGCCCTCCACCCCAGCCCGGAGCATGTCGGTCCCGCCGGCGGCGTGGAAGTTCAGGAAGTCGACGCCGCGTCGGCCCAGCTCGCGGGCACCGCGCCCGACCGTGGTCGGGATGTCATGGAGCTTGAGGTCAGCGAAGACCCGGAGGCCGGCCTCGTGCATGGCGTCGAACGCCGCGGGACCGGCTGCGGCATACAGCTCGTAGCCCACTTTGGCCGTGGCGAACCATGCCGCGAGGCGGTGCGCCATCGAACGCGCCTCGTCGAGGTCGGCGAGGTCGAGCGCGAGCACGAGGTGGTCGCGCGGGTCTTCGTCCTTCATGGTCCTCTTCTCACGTGTCGCCGATCGGCCCCGCCGTCGCGGTCACCACGGCACCGGTGAGGTCCGCCACCCGCGCCACGTCGTTGCGTGCGCACCATCGCGCGAGCTCGTCGAGGATCCGGAGCATCGCTCGCGGCTCCGCGAAGGTGGCCGTGCCGACACCGACCGCGCTCGCCCCGGCCAGCAGCATCGCGACGGCATCCAACCCCGACGTCACCCCGCCGGTCCCGATGATCGACACGTCGGGGAGCGCGGTGTGGACATCGTGCACGGCCCGCAGTGCGATGGGCGCGATTGCGGGGCCCGAGAGACCACCACCGCTGCTGCCCAGGACGGGGCGGCGTGTCGTCGTGTCGATCGCGAAGGCGCGGACCGTGTTGATCAAAGTAAGCCCTGTGGCGCCCGAACCGACGGCTGCCCCCGAGATGGCCACGAGGTCGGCGACGCCGCCGCTCAGCTTGGCGAGCACAGGGAGTCCGGGCGCCGACTCGATGACGGCGCCAACGACCTCTGCGGTCAGGCGGGCGTCGTGGGCGAAGATCGTGTCGCCGTCGCGCTGGTTCGGACAGCTGAGGTTGACCTCGAGCGCCGTGAGTCGCTCGGCTGCCGGGCCGAGCAGGCGGGCGGCGTCCGCGTAGTCGGCCACCGAGTGGCCCCAGATCGACGCGATGACCCGGGCACCACGCGCGAGCAGCGGGTCGAGATCGTGTTCGAGCCAGTGTGCGACGCCCCGGCCCTGCAGCCCGACCGCGTTGAGCATCCCGCGCTCGGTCGGATGGAGCCGTGGTGGCGGGTTGCCAGGCCACGCGAACACCGCCTGGGACTTGGTCGTCACCGCGCCGAGCGCCGACGGATCGCAGAGGTCGGCGAGCTCGGCACCGTGCCCGAACGTGCCCGATGCAGCGACGATCGGGTTCGGGAGCCGGATCGGCCCGATGGCCACCGAGAGGTCGCCCGTCCGGTGCGCGCGGATCCGCCGGGCCATCGGTCGCTCAGACCTCGAGGCGCATCTGGGAGTCCCGGTGGTACTCCTGCAGCGATCGCACCACGGGCTCCCCGCCCGCCCGAGCTGCGATCCCCGCCGCCGCCGCGAGCGCCGCCGCGACCGTCGTGATGCACGGGACCTTGCACCGCGTCGCCTCGCGGCGGATGTGGGCGCCGTCGGCACGCG
>JBKJJI010000141.1:0-6468 GCA_046598115.1 Acidimicrobiia bacterium
GGCCGCGTTGGTAGGCCGCGACCCGCGCCCGGGCCTCGGGTGGATACCAGTCCGACAGGTAGGAGAGGTGGGTGGTCTGGTTGGGCGCCTTGCCGATCGCGGAGAGGATCCCGAGGAACACGAACGGCCAGATGTTGTGGACCGCGCCCTGGATGGGGACGACGAGTGCGTATACGAGCAAGCAGAACGCAGCGACCTTCACGCGGCTACCGCGGTCACTCGCGAGCGCGACGGGGAGACCGATCCCGATCTGTGCAGCCGACGCCGCGAACACCGCCGCGCCCAGCTCGGCGTCATTGATGCGGAACGAGCGCTGGATGTCGGGGGCGAGCACGCCCAGCCCGCTGTCGAGCGTCGCGACGACGAGCGCGGCGAGCGTCATGTAGGTCACCGGCGCGTAGCCGTACCTGCGGAAGATTCCGAGGATCGGTGGCGGCTTGCCCTCGCCAACGCCGGGCATCAGCTGGAGGTCGGCGACCGCGTCCTCGGCGCTGCTCGCCGCTATGGCCTCCCGGAGCAGGTCCTCGGGGACGGCGAACGAGAGGAGCGGTTGGGGCGCGCCGGAGCCTGCCGGCGCGTCGGCGCTTCCCCCCTCCCCCGTGGCTCCCCCCTCGGTCATGCGTCGGTCACCCTTGTGGAGAGCGACTGGTACCGTCAAAACGCCGGAACCGGTCAGGCCAGGATCAGAGAGGCCGGTCGGCCGCGGTAGCGAAGACCACAACGGGGGGCACGATGCGCGTCGGGTTCGTGGGGTTGGGCGCGATGGGGCTGCCGATGACCCGACACCTGGTCGAGGCCGGCCACGAGGTGACGGTCGCGTCCCGCAGCCGCGGGCCGATCGACGCCGCCGTCGGGTTCGGCGCGACGGAGGGTGACGGCCCGGGAGCGGTCGCGGCGGCCAGCGAAGTGATGATCCTCTGCGTCCCGAACTCGCCCGAGGTCGAGGAGGTGGTCGACGCCGCGCTCCCCCACCTCGTTCCCGGCACGATCGTGGTCGACACCTCCACCATCGACCCCGAGGTCGAGCGGGCCCAACACGAGCGCGTCAACGCCGCTGGTTCTCGATACCTGGAGGCGCCGCTCTCGGGGGGCACCGCGGGGGCCGAGAAGGGCACGCTCACGCTGATGGTGGGGGGCGACGAGGCCGTCCTCGACGACGCTCGCCCCGCGCTCGATCCGTTCGCCGGGCTCATCGTGCACGTCGGCGGTCCGGGCATGGGCCAGGTCGTAAAGCTCTGCAACAACCTCATCTACGCGGCGCAGATGCTCGCCACCGCCGAGGCGACGGTCATGGCGACGAAGGCGGGCGTCGACCTGCACCGCCTCTTCGAGGTGGTGACGCATGCGACCGGCGACTGCGTCGCGGTGCGCACGCGCCTCCCTGCCGAGGGCGTGGTCCCCGACAGCCCGGCATCGAACGGCTGGGCGCCGGGCTTCATGACCGACCTCATGGCGAAGGATCTCGACCTCGCAATCGCGTATGCATCGAAGGCGAAGACGCCGCTGTTCACGTCGGGGATCGTGCGCCAGGTGCTCGGCGCGGCGAGCGAGGCGGGCTACGGACGCGAGGACTTCTCATCGCTCGCGAAGGTGGTACGCGGGCTCGCCGGCGTGTGAGCGTCCTCACCGTCGACCTCGGCACCAGCGCGACGAAGGCGGCCCTCTGGGACGGCGCGTCGCTCGTCGCGATGGCGCGGGCACCGCTCGCCACGACGCACCCGCGGCCGGGCTGGGCGGAGCAAGACCCCGCGTCGTGGTGGGGCTCGCTCGTCGCTGCGTGCGCCGACCTGCGCACGACCGAGCCCGATGCATTCGCGGCGATCGAGGCCATCGGCTTCAGCGCCGCACGCGAGACGTTCGCGCTCTTCGATGCAGATCTCGTCCCCTGTTCCGCCGGGATCCTCTGGTCCGACGCACGGGCCGTCGACGACGTCGCGACACTCGGCGATCCGGACGGGTTCCGCGCCCGGACCGGCGTGATCGCGTCGCCCGGATGCTGCGCCGCGAAGATCGCCTGGGCCGAGCGGCACCTCCCCGACGCGTGGGACGACGCCCGGTGGCTGCTTGCACCGCGCGACGTCGTCGTCGCACGACTCGCCGGCGAGGTGCGCACCGACGTGACCCTCGCGTCGCGCACCGGCTGCTACGACCTCGGCGGGAACCCCCTCGATGCGGCGCCGGTCGACCGCCTGCCGCCGATCGTGTCGTCGACCTCCACGCGCTCCACCGTCGCGAGCGATGCGCTCGCCGAGCTTCGCCTCACCCCCGGGGTCCCCGTCGTCATCGGCGCCGGCGACCGGGCCTGCGAGGTGCTCGGCGTCGGTGCGAGCGAGTCGGCCCCCATGGTGTCGTGGGGATCGACTGCGAACGTCTCGGTGCCCCACGCCGGGCCAGCCTCCGAGCTGCCGTCGGTCGCGCAGGTCTCACGCGGTGCACGCAACAGCTTCGTCGTAGAGGCCGGACTCTCGGCCGCCGGTTCGGCGATCGCGTGGCTCGCGACCCTCACCGGTCACCCGCACGACGCCCTCCTCGCGGAGGCCGCCACCGTCGCCCCGGGCGCAGGCGGCTTGGTTGCGCTCCCCTGGTTCGCCGGCGCGCGGGCTCCATGGTGGCAGCCGGGCTCCCACGCCGCGTTCTTCGGGATCACCGACGCTCACGGCCCCGCCGAGCTCGCCCGCGCCATCGTCGAGGGCGTGGCGTTCGACGTCGCTCGCTGCCTGGAGCTCGTGGCCCCCGACGCGACCGAGATCGCCCTCGCAGGCGGGGGGTCTGCCCACGCAGTGTGGCGCCGCGTGCTCACCGATGTCACCGGTCTGCCCATGCTCCGGCGGAAGCTCGACGACGCCGCGTCGGTCGGGGCCCGACTGCTCGTCGCTGTGGCGGTCGGCGAAGCGGTGACGCTCGACGCGTTGAACCCGCTCCGGGCCCACGAGGACCCCGACGACGCCGGGGTGCAGACCTACGTCGAACTCCGCCCCGTTAGTGATGACGCGGCCGCGGCAGTACTCCGACACGAGCGATAGGGCTCCGGGGGTGGGGCTCGAACCCACAGCCTTGGGATTAACAATCCCCTGCTCCACCATTGAGCTACCCCGGAATGGCTCACGACGATAGCAGCGCGCGAATCAGACCCATGATCTGACGATGCGTCTTCGAACAGCCGAACCGAACGTACACACATCCGAATTCGTGATGCCGCGTTCGGATCGTCGGATCGGCCACCGCGCGGTACGGCGCTCGGAACTGGTCCCGCGGGACCCCTGTCACCCCTGACCAATGAGCCTCGGCTGCATCGAGATCCAGACCCTCGTGGAGGTACACCCGAACGCGCAGACGACGCTCGTCGACCTCGAAGAAGGTGCGCAGCCAAGCGCAGAAGAAGCGAATCATCGGCTCATCGGTGTTGGCGAACGAGACGCACCCGTCCCGCTTCGTTCCCTCCCCCGCGTAGAGGGCGACACCGGCCGCGAGGAACGCCTCCTCTCGCAGCACGCCAATACGGCGGATGCCCTCGGCGTCGCACTCGGCGATCTCGCGCAGCTTCCGGTCGTGCGCGGGGTGCGGTCGGTGCTGCGCCCCGGTCCGCCGCTTCGAGGGCGTGAAGGGGACGTCCCGCACCCAGACCGACACCGACGACTTCGACACCCCGAGCCGCTGGGCGATGTCGGCGAGCGTGATGCCCTGCGCACGCAACGTTCGGGCCTCGTCCCGCTCCTGGAACTTGCCGCGGTATCCCATGGTTCGGACGGTACGGCCGAGGTGTGACACCATCGGGGGATGCCGAAGTTCCGTGTGGGAGTCATCATCGGGTTCGGCGCCGGGTACTACCTCGGCGCCAAGGCGGGCCGTGAGCGCTACGAACAGCTCCGCTCGTTCGTGGCCAGCAGCCCACTGTCGAAAGTCCAGGCCGCCTACGAGCTGGGGCTCGAGCGCATCAAGGAGTCCGCGCCGAGCCCTGAGTCGCAGACGGTCGTCCCGCCCTCCAACAACTAGCGCACCCGGCGCCGCTCAGCGGCCTGCCGCGACGGTCAGGATCGGCACGATCGCGTCGGCCGTACCGTGGAACACCATCACGGGCGCCCTCACTGGCGTGCTGGCTCTCCGAAACGCCATGTGGTCGGTTGTACGGCCGGCACGTGGGCCGAACGAGAGCTCGCCGCGTTCGTAGCGCTCGGCCCCCGTCGACCACGTCACGACGCGAGTCTCCTGTCGTTCGAACCGATCAACTCGACCAGCGGTCGCTTCGCGATCTCCTTGCGGAATGCATCGTCGCCCTTCTCCCACCATGAGCGTCGTCTGATGGTCACCTGGACTGGCCGGGCGAGGCGACGCTCGACTTCGGAGACCGCTTCATCGAGCTTGTCGCGATCGGGCTCCCCGATCACGAGCACGTCGATGTCCTGAGGCGCCCGTCCTCGCTCACCCGAATAGCGCGCCGCCCACGACCCGAACAGATACGCAGCCTCCACCCGTGGAACCTTGGCGAGTGCCTCGGCGAGTACCTGCTTGGGCCCCAGGGATCGCAGGAGCAGCTCCGTCATTGGCTCGGTGAGCGGCCCGTCAAGGTCCGCCCGGACCAGACGAGTGTTTCCCACCCGGCGGGAACGGACGACACCAGCCTCCTCGGCCCGCTGGATCTCCCGTTGGACGGTTGCCACTGAGGCTCCAGCCCGCTGGGCAAGCTCGGTCAGGGACCACTCCTGCTCCGGGTCGAGTAACACCATGCTCAGGACCTCAGCCTGGATGCGCGACCTCAGGAGGGGCAACAGCGGTGATCCGCCTTCTTTCATAAGACGCAATATATCTTGCGTGTTATGCAAAGTCGCACGTTCCCGATGCGAGGCCCGATCGAGCGAGCGATGTAGCGCTCGTAACCGTGCAGCGTCGTCGGCGAGAGGTCTGGTCCCGCTTGCTCCAGCCACTGCTCGAGCAGCTGCGTGACGGTCACCGTCGCGTTTCGGTGATCGCCCGCCCCGACCTCGATGAGCAGTCGGGCCTCGAGCTCCCGCGCCTCTCGGCTCGGACCCTTCTGGCCGGGCTTCGCCGCCACGGAACGCGTCACGCGTCGCTCGCGCCCGGTGACGGGATCGACGCCGGCGTACACGGTCACTTGCCATCGGTCGCGGCGCCGGCGAATCACGGTCGCACCGACAACCCGGTGACCAACCGGTGACCACGCCACGTGTTGCGTCGTTTTCCGACCTCCCGCGGGACCGTCGCGGGACGCGTCCACGACCGGCCAGCGCCGTCGCGTGATCGATTGACTCGCGGCCAAAGTGGCCGTACAATGGCCGTACATCATCTCGCGAGGGGCAGCTCACCATCACCAGCGGCACCACTCGGACACGCAGCAAGCGGCTCGAGGTTCGGACCACCGCCGAGGAACGCGTGCTCATCGATCGCGCCGCCGAAGAAGCGGGGACGGATCTGACCACCTTCGTCGTCACGCACGTCACCGACGCTGCCCTCCGGGTGCTTGCCGACCGTGATCGATTCGTGTTGTCTGTCGAGGAAGCGAACCAGTGGGACAAGATCAATCGCCGGCCCGCCCGTGACCTCCCTGGACTTCGCCGATTGCTGGAACGCCGCTCGCCGTTCACCCCGTGACCCGGCGGTACCGAGCGCCAACGCTGCTCGGACCCGAGCACGTCGTCGACCACTTCACCTGCCGTTCGTCCGAGCAAACGGACTGGCTGCGACGTTTCGCGCGGCAGTCCGCGGCGACCGGGACGACGAAGGTCTTCGTGGTGACCGAACACGCCGACGATCGAGTCGTCGCCTACTACGCATGGTGCATGGCGCAACTCGCCGTCAAGGACTCACCGGCGCGCCTGCGAAAGGGCGCTGGCCGATACCCGCAGCCGATCGCGTTGCTTGCTCGCCTCGGGGTCGATGCCGGGCATGAAGGGAACGGGTTGGGCGCCGGACTCTTCGCTGACGTCATCTCGCGGCTGCTCAGCCTCGACGAGAAGATCGGCTGTCGAGGGCTACTCATCCACGCGGAGTCGACCGATGCCCGAAGCTTCTACCTCCATCTCGTACCCGAACTCGAGGCAAGCCCCACCGACGAGCTCCATCTCGTGCTGCTGATGAAGGACGCTCGCCGCGCGCTTCGCGCCTGAACCGAGCCGCTGGGATCCAGCGAGATCGGCCGTCGTACGCACACCTTTCAGCGCGCCTCCCGGCGGGCCGCGGGAACCGAAGCCATCGGCTGGAGCAAACGCGTCCGCACCTTCGAGCGCGGCTCCTCGACGGCGCCCGTACTGATCGCGTCAACAAACTCCGCGTGCGACGCGCCGTTCAGCCTGGCGGCCCAGGCGCGTCAGGTGGCCCAGTCGGGGTGCCAGGGGGCGGCCCAGTCGGGATGACCTGCACGTTCGCGGTGGGGCCGGAAGGGATCGAACCTTCGACCGAGGGATTATGAGTCTCTTCGAGGGGGTCGCGCTGACCTGCGACGACGCGCGTACA
>JBKJJI010000180.1:0-19781 GCA_046598115.1 Acidimicrobiia bacterium
TCGCGCGCATGGAGCTGCGGATCGCGCTGGAGGAGCTCCACCGCCGGATCCCCGACTACGCGATCGCCGACGGCGCCGAGATCCACCACTCCCCGGGCATCCGCCAGACCGACCACCTCCCCCTCGTCTGGAACGTCGCCTCCTCACCTCCTTCTTGACCTCTTGACCCCTTGATGCGTCTCTCACCCGCCTATGGCGGGGTGAGAGACGCATGTCCGTGTGTGCGAGGATCGCGCCTCCCCGATCCGCCGATCGAGCGGTCATCCGTCGCTGGAGCTTCCCCGTGTCCGAAGTCGCTGATCGCATGCCGGTCCTCGTCGGTGTCGGTGTCGCCGCCGGTCCCGCGGGCGACGATCCCGTCGGACGGCCCGACGCCGTCGACCTCATGGAGCAGGCGCTGCGCGCCGCGGCCGACGACGCGGGTGCGTCGGGGCTTCTCGCGGCAGTCGAGCGCATCGCGGTCACGCAGGGGACTTGGGGCTACCGCGACCCCGGTCGTCTTCTCGCCCAACGGGTCGGTGCGGGTGATGCTCGCACGGCGCTGATCCAGCTCGGGATCCCGCAGCAGACGCTGATCAACGACGCGCTCCGCGACATCGCGTCGGGTGCGTTGGACGTGGCCGTCGTCGTCGGCGGGGAAGCGAAGCTGCGGGACGCGCTCGCGAAGCGAGCCGGAGTCGAGGTCCCAGCGGCACCCGAAGCCGACGACGCGAAGCCCGACGAGCACCGTATCCCGAGCGCGGAGATCATCGCTCCGGCCGAGCTCGACGTCCGGCTGGTGATCCCCGTGCAGCAGTACGCGCTGATCGAGAACGCGCTCGCCCATGCCGAGGGTCAGAGCCAGGCCGAGCACCTCGACGACCTCGCGTCGCTCTGGTCTGGGTTCAACGATGTCGCCCGGCACAACCCGCACGCCGCGTTCCCGGTTCCCCGCGACGCCGGGTTCCTCCGCGATCCGAGCGCCGACAACCGCCGGCTCGCGTTCCCGTACAACAAGTGGCACGCGTCCCAGTGGACGGTCGATCAGGCCGCGGCCCTCGTATTCTGCTCGGCCGAGGCCGCCCGCGCTCACGACGTGGCGCCCGATCGTTGGGTCTTCCCCCACGTCGCCGTCGAGTCGAGCCTGTCGCTCTCGCTCTCGCGCCGCCGGGAGCTGCACCGGTGGCCGGCGATGCGCGTGTTGGGGGAGGCCGCGGCCCGGCACATCGGATCGCCGCTGGCGAGCCTTGACCACGCCGAGCTCTACAGCTGTTTCCCGGCCGCGGTGCGCGTCCAGCAGCGCGAGCTCGAGCTCCCGCACGAGGTCGTGCCGACGATCACCGGCGGCATGGCGTTCGCCGGCGGCCCGTTCAACAACTTCGTGTTCCAGGCGACCGCGGCAATGGTCGATCGGCTCCGCGCCGCACCCGGGACCCGCGGCCTCGTCACGACCGTCAGCGGGCTCCTCACCAAACCGGGGCTCGCGGTCTGGTCGACGGAACCGCACGCCAGCGGCCCGCTCATCGCCGACCTGGAGGAGGAGGCGCGCGCGGCCACCGGCGAGGTCGACAGCGTCGCCGGCTACGAAGGCCCTTCGACGATCGCGACGTACACCGTGACTGACGGCGACGACGGCCCCGAGAAGGTGGCGATGATCGGCGACACCCCCGACGGCACCCGGTGCGTCGCCGTCGCGACCGACCCCGACCTCGCGGCCCGCGGGATCGCCGACGACCTCATCGGGCTGCCGATCGACGTGGAGGGTACGGACTTCACGCCGAAGGGCTGAACTCCCGCATGGAGCGCAGTCGATGCCTGGTGGTACTCTGGATGCACGCCGCGGGGTGGAGCAGTCTGGTAGCTCGTTGGGCTCATAACCCAAAGGTCGCAGGTTCAAATCCTGCCCCCGCCACCATCGCACCAGGTCAGAGGCCCCGCTTCGGCGGGGCTTCGCTGGTCCCGAACACCGCTAGCCCGCGCCAGACGGGCGCACACGTGCGGTCGTGACGAGCACGGTGCCACCGAGGACCACGTTGCCCTCGCCGTCGACGTGGTCCCCGAGCGCTTCGGTGATGGCGGACGTCACCCGGCCTCGGGTGTCGGCGTCGAGATCGGCGGTGACGATCCGGGTGGGGCCGAAGTCGAGGGCGGCCGCCGCGGCGCGGCGGGGATCGAGTCCACCGCCGAAGGGCAGGTCGAGGTGGTGGGTCTCGACCCTGATGTCCCTCCAGCCCGCCGGCTCGAGGACGGCGGTGATCGCCTCGTCGTCGGGCATCGAGAACGGGCCTTCGTCGTCGGGGAGCCCGGCCGAGTCGCGTCCCAGGGCCGCCAAGGCAGCCGCCAACGGGACCGCGAACAGCGCCGACGCGTCGCGTCGGGCCCACGTGGCGATCGCGAGTCGAGCGGCTGGGCGCGCGGCTGCCGCCAGGTTGACGAATGCGCGCACCGGGTCGCTGAAGAACATGACCCCGAACCGGGAGAGCACCACGTCGAACTCGCGCGACGACGGCGCCCATTCGACCGCGTCGATCGGTAGCCAGTCGATCGGGGCTGCGCCGTCAGGTACGGGGATCGATGCGGCTGCGTCGAGCATGGCCGGGGCGATGTCGAGTCCGGTGACCATGCCGTCGTCGCCGACCGCGGCGGCGGCCCGCCGGGTGGTGGGTCCGGTGCCGCATCCGACGTCGAGCACCTGCTCGCCGAGCGCGAGGTGCGCGGCGTCGAACAGCACGTCGGCCACCGGTGCCAGCTGCGCCTCGAGGCTCTCGGACTGCTGCACCCACCGGGCGACCCGGTCGCCCTCCCACGCGTCGCTCACCGCCTCGCCCATGCCGGCACGACCGTCACCGGCGGATGGCGACGGTCCGGTCCTCCGGACCGGTCGACTGACCCCATCGGTGCGTCGAGGCGATCGATGGCGCTCAACGGAGGTCGGTGAACCCCGGGAGGTGGAGGACCGCGGCGGCGCCGGTGTCGATCGTCGCCGTGACCGGACTCGGCGGCGCCGTGAGCCTCGCGGCGGTACTGCCGCTGACGCGGAGCGCGACGCGGTGGCCCGCACAGAACCGGTAGTGGTGCGGGCGGATGTCGACTCGGTACTCCGCGCGCTCGCCCGGAGCCACCGGCTCGGGATCCGTGTGCGACCGACGGTGACTCGCGGCGAGGAAGCCGTCGTTGACGAGCGTCGCGGCACCGTCGGCCGCGACGTCGAGGAGCTCGACGTAGAAGTGCGCGTCGCTCGCGTCGAGCGTCGCCGAGAACGTGAGCCGCGGGCGGCCGAGCAGGACCTGGCCTTCCACAAGCGGCGCGCTCGTGAACGTCATCCCCTCGATGTCGACGTCGGCGCCGTGCCCCTGGCGGAGGGTGCGCGGGCCACCGTCGGAGACGTCGGACCCGAGGGATCCGTCGGCACCCAGATGGAGCTCGCCGCCGCCGGCGTGCCCATCCCACTGGTCGAGCTCGCGCCATCCCGCTCCGACCCCGACCGGGCCTTCGAACGACGTGAAGGTCGGATCGGGGGAGATCGGCACACCGGGCAGACGGGCCAGCCAGTGGTCGAACCACGCCAGCAGCACACCGGCCGGAAGCTGCGGAAGCTCGGCGAGCGCTTCGGTCCGCTCCTCGTCGCTTCCTAGCCCGGGCGCGTCGACGAGGGCGACCGGGAAGAAGTGGGCCCACGGGCCGTAGATCGCCCACGTGTGCGTAGGGATCGCCTCGATGTTCGCGATGGTGCCGGATCGGAAGTACTGGTCATCCCAGCCGCCGATCGCGAGCACCGGGATCGAGATGGTGTCGAGGCAGTCGATGAATGCCCGGTCGCGCCAGAAGTCATCGAAGGTGGGATGCGCGCGGTTGGCGGCGAACTCGGCGTCGGCATCGATCACGCCGCCGCTCGTGAGGTTCGCGATGTCGGGCCAGTTGTCGATCTCGCCGCGCTCGGTCGACTTGATCCCGCCGGGGAACACGACGTCGTGGTACAGCGACGACGGCGACTGCATCGGCGCGATCGCGACGAGATGCGCAGGCTGTTCGAGCGCGGTGCCGTAGCTCGTCTGCCCGCCGAAGCTCTCGCCGAACATCCCGACGCGACCGTCGGAGAACTCCTGCGCAGCCAGCCACTCCACGAGGTCATGTCCGTCGCGACCTGCTTGACGGAAGCTCCCATGCTCCCACATCCCACCCGACCCACCGATCCCGCGCAGCAGGGGGACGAGCGCGTTGTAACCCCGGGTCACGAAGAAGTCGGCCTCGTCGAGGTAGAAGTCGCGCAGCACCAGGTACGGCGTGAATTCCACGATCACGCTGGGGAACTGGCCGTCGACGGCTGCACCGTCGCGTGCCGGACGGCGCAGCTCGCACGCGATCGTGATGCCGTCGCGCACCGCGACGTTGACCGTCGTCGCCACGACGTCGTAGGTGCCCGGGCGCTCGTACGACCACCACGTTCGCGAGGCTGACGGGTCGGGCAGGGACGCCATGCTCATCGCGGGAGTCTGCCCGACCCAGCGGAAGCACCCGGCACGCCAGGTGGTCGACCAGATCAGGCGATGTGCGTCGCTCCGAACGCCGCGAGCCAGTCGAGCACCACCGTTGGCGCCGCTCGAGGGTGACCGACGAGCACCCACGTCAGGCCGGCTTCCTCGATCGCGGCGAACGCGTCCCGGTGCCGTTCGACGTCGACCGTGGGGTGGTGGAGCGTCACTTCGTTGTACGACGAGAGGTAGTCGATCGGTTCGGTCCGGCCGAACGCCTCGGCATCCTCCTCGACTTCGCGGATGGCCGCAGCCACGTCATCGAAGCTCGCCAGCATCGGCGTCTGCGTCGTCCGGGCCAGCTCGGCCGGGCCGATCATCGGCATCCACCCCTGCGCCCGTTCGACGACCCGTCGTCGAGCCGCCTTGGAGTTGCCGCCGATCCAGATCGGAATCGGGTCCTGCACCGGTCGCGGGAGCGCGATCACATCGCGGGCGTCGAAGTGCAGACCCTGGTAGCTGAACGGCTCGCCCTTCCAATGCAGCGGCAGGCAGTCGAGCAGCTCGTCGAACAGCGCACCGCGCTCGTCCAGCGACACGCCGAGCGCGTGGAATTCTGACTTCTGGTACCCGGCGCCGAGCCCGAGGATGAACCGGCCACCCGACAGCTTGTCGACCGTCGCCGCCGCCTTGGCCAGCAGGAACGGGTTGCGGTACGGCGCTAGCGCGAGGTGGGTGAGCAGCCGCAGTCGCGTGGTCGCGGCGGCAACGAACGCGAGTGCCACGAACGGGTCGAGGCTCTGATGACCGCCGCTGTGCAGCCAGCGCGCGCCCGGGATCGGGTGCTCGGTCAGGCTCAGGGCGTCGAACCCGGCTGTTTCCGCGGCTCGGGCCAGCTCGTCGAGGCCTCCCGAGTCGAGGAGGTCGCCGTCACGGCCGTTGGTCTCGGGATAGTGGAAGACGAACTTCAGCGTCATCTGCCGGAGCCCCTCAGGTGCGCACGGGCAAGCGGGTCCAGCCGCGAACCGTGGAGGTGCGCGCCTGCACGGCGTTGTCGTAGTCGACCTCCCAGCTCGGCCAGCGCCGGAGCACCTCATCGAGCGCGACGCGGCCTTCCATGCGCGCGAGCGCGGCGCCGAGACAGAAGTGCAGCCCGAAGCCGAAGCTGAGGTGATGGTCGGCCTTCCGGTGGATGTCGAAGCTGTCGCCGCGCTCGAACCGACGGTCGTCGCGGTTGGCGGCGCCGTTCAGCATCAGCATCACACTGCCCTCCGGCACCGCTTGGCCGTACCACTGGACGTCCTTGGTCACGTACCGCGCCTGCACCGGGGACGGCGGCTCGTAGCGGAGCACCTCCTCGACGACCTGCGGCACGAGGCTGCGATCGGTGGCCACCGCGCGGAGCTGCTCCGGATGTTCGGCCAGCACCTTGCCCGTCCAGCCGATCAGCCGCGTCGTCGTCTCGTTGCCGGCGGACGCGACGTTGCTCACGTAGACGAGCACCTCGGTCCGGGTGAGTCTCCGGCGCTCACCGTGCTCGTCGTCGAACTCGGCCTCGAGCATCTGCGTCATCAGGTCGTCGGACGGGTGCTTCGCCCGCCAGTCGATGTACTCGCCGAAGAGTTGCTCGGCATGGGCGACCGTGTCGATGTGCTCCGCGGGCGGCGCCCCCTCCGCGAGCGCGAGGCTCGCGTCGATCTCCTCCCGGATCGCCTCCTGATCGCTCTCGGGGATACCCAGCAGCATCCCGATCGTCCGCATGGGCATCTGCGCGCCGAGGTCGGCGATGAAGTCGAACCCGCCGGAGCCCACGAGCGGGTCGAGCGCCTGCGCGCAGAACTCCCGCACCTTGGGCTCGATCGCCAGCATCCGCTTTGGTGTGAAGACGCGCGAGAGGATGCCTCGGTGCACGTCGTGGATCGGCGGGTCCTCGAACAGCGTGTTGCCCGGCGGGAGCTCGATCCCGTGCTCGAGCACCGCCTTGATGATCTCGAGCAGCATGCCCTTGGCCGAGCTGTAGGTCTTCCAGTCGCTGAGCCCCTGCTCGACGTCGTCGAAGCGGCTCAGCGCGTAGAAGTCGAACTTCTCGTTGTAGTAGAGCGGTGCCTCCTCTCGGAGCCTCCGCCACACGGGGTACGGGTCGTCGTCGATCTCGAAGTCGTACGGGTCGTAGTAGACGTCGGTTCCAGGCGCCATCAGCCGGCTCCGCTCCTGTCCGAGATCGTTGCGACGCCAGGAGCGCCCGGGAGCACCCACCCCCGGGGCATGGGGAAGCCGAAGTCCGAATACGTGACGATGCCCGGAGGCGCGGCCACGACCGCCGGGATCGCGTTGAGCGCGGGGACCGCGGTGATGATGTGCCCGATGGTCATGAAGTCCGCGATGGTCTCGGCCTCGAAGTCGGGGGGTGGCAGGAAGTCGAGCGTCGCGGTCACGGTCGGCAACCCGTCGACGGTGATGACCCAACCATCCCGCTCGATGACCCAGTCGGGCTCGAGCGTCGTCCCCTTCTTCCACCGGACGTTCAGGTCCACCACGGTGCGCCCGCCGACCCGACCCTGCCAGCTCGCGGCGACGCCGGCGACGCACCCGGCAGGGATTGTCCACGATGCCATCTCGAGATCCTCGGTCGTCTGCGCGAACTCCGACTCGCAGACGATCTCGTCGAGCTCGACGCCGAGCGCGTCGGCGACCATCGCCACCGCCTCCCCGAACACGGCCGTCCCCTCGCGCGCCATGTCGTGGAGTCCGGGATGGTCGATCGGCTGCCCGAACCCCACCGGCCGCTCAGTGTCGGGCGAGTCGTAGAACGTGGAGTCGGCCGTCTCGCTCACGGTGATCTTGTCGATCCGGCTGCTCATCCCTGCGACCATGATCGCGACGAGATCGGCGAAGCCAGGGCTGACGCCCGTCCCCAGCAGCGACGAGCCGCCACGTTCGCAGGCGTTTACCAGCCGGTCGCGATCGGCACCGAGGCGTCCGCCGGTGATGAACGCAGCGGTCGTGACGACGTTGACTCTCGCTTCGAGGATCCGGACGAGCTCGTCGATCGATGGCCACATCGGGTTGTAGACGACGCAGTCGGGCTGCAGCGCGAGGAGCGCGTCGATGTCGTTCGTAGCGGCGATCCCGAGCGGATCGATGCCGACCAGCTCACCGACGTCGACCCCGACCTTCGCCTCGGACCACGCGTAGCAACCCACCAGCTCGAGGGAAGGGTTCGCGGCGATCGCCTTGACCGATTCCCTCCCGACGTTTCCGGTCGTCCACTGCACCACTCGTGTTGCCATGCAACCTCCAGCGCGATCACGTCCTCGACGAGCCCCGTGCACGGCGACGATGGCACGAGTGCGTCACTCGCGGCAATACTGCCGTCCGCATGTCGCATCCGTTCAGCTACCGAGATCGCCGGGTCGTGGTCACAGGTGCCGCCCGCGGTGTCGGCGCGGCCTTGCTCGAAGTGCTCGCCGAGCTCGAGGTCGGGCACGTCACGGTGCTGGACCTCGGCGAGCCCGAGGGTCCCCACGACGAGTTCCTCGCAACCGATCTCGCCGATGAAGGTGCCGTGGGGAGAGCGATCGCCGCCGTCGAGGGCCCGGTCCATGCACTCTTCAACAACGCGGGCGTCGCCGACACCCAGCCGCCGCACACCGTCTTCGCCGTGAACTACCTGGCGCTGCGAGCCCTCTCCGAGGGGGTGCTTGAGCACATGTCCGAAGGTGGCGCGATCGTGAACACCGCGTCACTCGCCGGCAACCTCTGGCGCAAGCGCCTCGAGAAGATCGACGCGCTCCTCGACCGCGACATCGGTGGCGGTTGGGCAGCATCCCTCGACTGGTTCGAGCACGAGCGCTCGACGCTCGACCAGTCGCCGTACAACTTCAGCAAGGAGCTCGTCGAGGTGTACACGATGCGTTCGTCGCGACCGACGATGCGACAGGGTGTGCGCACGAACGCCGTATGCCCCGGGCCGATCGACACGCCGTTGCTCCCCGACTTCAAGCAGACGACGAGCGACGCGATCGTCGACTGGAACATCCGGGAGATGAACGGTCGGCCGATCTCGCCGCGCGAGGTCGCGACCACGCTGGCATTCCTCGGCTCGCCCGCGGCGTCCTACATCAACGGCGTGAACCTCGACATCGACGGGGGCTTCGGGGCAGCGCTCGCCACCAAGCAGGTCGACTTCAGCGGCCGTTCCTGAGGCGGCGCCGCTGTTCCGAGACCGCGCCGCCGAGCTTCGTCAGCAGGCGGTAGTGCTGGTTGGTCGACGGCCACTGGGTGACGATCCGGCCGGTCGCCGAGGTGAAGTAGTTCCGAGACATCGTCCAGGACGTCCCTTCCATGCGCGACTGGAGCCAGCGGTACCAGCGGGCCTCGAACGCCGGCCGCACCTCGATCGCAGTGACCTTCCGACGGACCATCCGCTCGACCGCCCGCACGGTGTACTCGGCCTGGCTCTCGAGCATCGTGACGATCTCGCCGCCGTTCGTCCCGGGCCCGTAGAGCATGAAGAAGTTCGGGAACCCGGGGACGGTGATGCCGAGGTACGCGCGTGGCTCACCGGCCCAGTGCTCGTGCAACGACTGCCCGTTCCGGCCGACGACCGGGAGGCGCGCGAGGTAGTCCGTCGGTCGGAAGCCCGTCGCCATGACGATGACGTCGACTGCATGTTCCACCCCGTCGCCGTCCACGATGCCGTACGGCGTCACCGACGCCACGGCGCGGGGCACGAGCTCGACGTTGTCCTTCTTCAGCGCGGGGTAGAACGTGCTCGCGAGCACGGGCCGCTTGCCGGGATAGGGGTACGTGGGGGTGACCGCCTCCCGGAGGTCGGGCCGCTCGGCGAACTGGCGATCGATGTACCGACGGCAGAGCTGCTCGCGGGCCGCGTTGACCTTCGTGCCCGGCCGGAACAAGTTGCCGCGCCACAGGCTCCGCTCGAGGAGGAGCTTCTGCCGCCAGCGTTCGCGAGCCCGCCGCCACGGCTTGGCGAACGTGGCGCGTTCCGCGTCGTCGAGGTCACGCTCTCCCTTCGGGAGGATCCATCCTGGTTCGCGCTGGAACACGTAGAGGTGCCGCACGATCGGTTGGATGGCCGGCACGACCTGCGTGGCCGACGATCCCGTCCCGACGACGGCCACGACCTTGTCGGCGAGGTCGTGCTCGTGTTCCCAGCGCGCGGTGTGGAACTTCGGGCCGCGGAACTCCTCGAGGCCGGGCCAGTCCGGGGAGCGGGGGACGTTGAGGAAGCCGACCGCGCTCACGAGCACGTGGCACGTGTCGACGGTCCCGTCGTCGAGGCGGATCTCCCAGACGTGGCGCTCGTCGTCCCAGTGCGCCGACTCGACCGTGGTTCCCAGGCGTAGATGGTCTCGGAGGCCGAACTGGTCGACGGTCTCCTCGAGGTACCGCTGCAGCTCGGGCTGGCGGGCGTGCGTGCGTGACCAGTCGTGGGGCTTGAACGAGAAGCAGTAGAGGTGGGAGCCGACGTCGACCTCGGCACCGGGATAGGTGTTGTCCCACCAGGTGCCTCCGATCCCGGGCGACGACTCGTAGATCGTGAACGTCGAGACGCCGGCCCGAAGGAGGTTCACACCCGTGGCGATGCCGCCGAAGCCCGCCCCCACCACGACGACCCGCGGGGTGCCCGCAGCGCCGAACGGGGCATGGTCGTCGAATCGCGCTGCCACTATCGATAGATCATGAGCTCGACCAGGTTCCCGTCGGGATCGCGTACGTAGACGCTCTCGGCGCCCGCCCGACGGCCGCCTTCGCGAGCGACGGGGCCTTCTTCGACTTCGGCGCCGATCTCGGCGAGCAGCGCGGCCAAGTCCTCCGCGGACCCCTCCCACACGAAGCAGAGGTCGCCGCACGGCGGTCGCGCGTTCGGGGCGCGCAGCGTGAAGCCCTCGCGCTGCCAGACCTCGGGGCGGTGCAGGTTGATCATCTGATCGCCCACGTACACAGACACGACGTGGGTGTGCTCGGCGACCTCGAGGCCGAGTGATCGGTAGAAGCCGACCATCGCCTCGGTGTCGACCATCGGCAACGACACGTGGTCGAACGAAGCAACGGAGCCGGTCACCGCGGGCTCAGCCTTCGGTCGCGAAGCCGTACAGCCGCGCGCAGTTCGTCGCGGTGATCGCACGGACGTCGGCGGCAGGGAGCGTCCCCAGCGTCTCGTCGATCGCGCGGCGCGACTCGGGGAACGTGCTGTCGGTGTGCGGGTAGTCCGACGCCCACATGCACGAAGCAGCGCCGAGCATTGGCACGAACTGCGCCGCGAGCGGCTCCTCCTCGAACGTGGCCATCACCTGGCGTCGGAACAGCTCGCTTGGTGGCGCGTTCGTCGCGTAATCGAGCTTCTCGCGCATGGACTCCCACTCGAGGTCCATCCGTTGCAGGAAGTAGGGCAGCCAACCGAGACCGGATTCGGCCAGGACCAGGGTGAGATCGGGATGGCGTTCGAGCGCGCCCGAGAACATCATCGTGGCGAGCGGCTCGTCGAGCTGGAGCGGCAGTACGCTGGCGTACGCGGCCGACTGCCACTTCCCGATCTCGTAGCGGAGCTTCGATGACGTGCCGCCCTTGATGTGGAAGCTGATCGGGAGGCCGGTCTGCTCCGCTGCCGACCAGAGCCGGTCCCATGCGGGGTCGCCGAGGTCGATGTCGAACGCGGCGATGATCGCACCTCGATGCCCGAGCTGCGCGCAGCGTTCGAGCTCCTCGGCTGCGGCGGTCGCGGAGTGGCTCGGGAGGAACGCGAGCGCGCACAGTCGCTCGGGTGCGACCGCGTTGAACTCCTCCACCGCCCAGTCGTTCCATGCGGCGTAGCACGCGTGCTGGAGCCCGGGATCGGTGATCGGGAACCCCAAGGAGAGGGGGCCGTAGATGACCGACGACTGCAGCCCGTCGCGGTCGAGGTCCTCGAGGCGCAGCGCAGGGGTGCCGGCGCGGAAGCCGTCGTCGTCGATGCCAGCGCGTCCGATCGCGCTCAGGCTCTTCGCGAGCGCGCTCGTGCCCATGCCGCTGCGGCCGAGCACACGGTCTTCGCACACCCAGGTGGGCCTGCGGTCCCGGGTCTCGACGCGCGGCCCGCGCGCCGCGTCGGCGCGCGAGAGGCGGGTCCGGAACAGGTCGGGGGGAACGGCGTAGAGATCGAGGTGGTCGTCGCAGGAGTAGATGGGGGCCGCGCCGGCATCCACGCTGATCACCTCGATCCTCGGTCGAGCGCGACTAACAGTCGCGTCAGCGAAAGGTAGCACCGCTCCTGCGTCCGGCGCCTCGAAGGCGGACTGCATCGAGCGCTGACTAACGGTAGTGTCATCTCCTGGTCCAGCTCGACGATGGGAGGCACCGGGATGGAACGACCGTGAGCGCCCCGACCTCGCCAACGACCGACTTCGACGAGATCGACTTCTTCCGCGCGCGACCGCTCTACCAGGACCCGTACCCCTACTACGAGTATCTACGGTCGCACGGTCCCGTCTGGCGTGAGCCGCATCACGGCGCCGTCATGGTGACCGGCTTCGAGGAAGCGTTGGCCGTCTACAACGACCCGGAGACGTTCTCGAGCTGCAACACCGTGAGTGGACCGTTCACGAAGTGGCCGGTCCCCCTCGAGGGCGACGACATCAGCGAGATCATCGAGGAGTACCGAGATCTGCTGCCGTTCAGCGACCAGCTGCCGGCGTTCGATCCCCCCAAGCACACCGCACACCGCGGGCTGCTCCTCCGGCTGATCACGCCGAAGCGCCTGAACGCCAACGAGGAGTTCATGTGGCGCCTCGCTGATCAGCAGATCGATGAGTTCCTCGACCGCGGCGCGTGTGAGTTCGTGCACGAGTACGCGAACCCCTTCACGCTGCTGGTCATCGCCGACCTGCTCGGTGTTCCCGAAGCCGATCACGCACAGTTCCGTCGCGAGCTCCAGGGCGAGGACGCGTCGGAGCGGCGGATCGGTTCCCGATCGGACGGCATGGTGGCGCACAAACCGCTGGAGTTCCTCTACGACCGGTTCACCGCGTACATCGAGGATCGGCGACGAGAGCCGCGTCAGGACGTCATGACGGAGCTCGCGACCGCGACGTTCCCCGACGGATCGCTCCCACCGGTCGACGACGTGATGCGAATCGCGTCCAACCTGTTTGCCGCCGGGCAGGAGACGACCGCGCGGCTGCTCAGCACGGCGCTGCGGTTCATCGGCGAAGATCCCGAGTTGCAACAGCGGCTCCGTGACGACCGCAGCGTGATCCCACGCTTCCTCGAGGAGTGCGTCCGGATCGAGAGCCCGCTCCAGGGACAGTTCCGGCTCTCACGGGTTCCCGCCAAGGTCGGCGACCTGGACGTCCCGGCCGGAACGCACGTCTTCGTGATGCCCGGGGCCGCCAACCGCGACCCCCGTCAGTTCGAGCACCCCGCCGAGTTCCGGCTCGATCGCGACAACGGTCGTCATCACCTCGGCTTCGGGTTCGGGATCCACACCTGCGTCGGCGCGCCGCTCGCGAAGGCCGAGGGGAAGGCGACGCTGAATCGACTCCTCGACCGCATGGGGGAGATCCGGATCGACGAGCGCGAGCACGGCCCGGCTCACGCGCGTCGCTACGAGTTCACGCCGGTGTACCTCATGCGTGGGCTCGAGCAGCTCCACCTCGAGTTCACGCCGATCGACTGAGCGGCCACGGTGTTGTACCGGTCGGTCCAATAGGATCGGATCGTGGACTTCTCCCTGACCGAGGCGGAGCGCGACCTCGTCGATCTCTGTCGCGACTTCGCCCAGAAGGAGATCGCCACGCGCGCACCCCAGGCGTGGGAGGAGGCGCGGTGTCCGACCGACCTGCTCCGCGAGATGGGTGCGATGGGACTGCTCGGCATGCTGGTCCCGGAGGAGTGGGGCGGCATCGGTATGTCCACCGTCGGGTTCGTCGCCTCGATGGAACAGCTCGGCCTGGCCGACCAGTCGGTGGCCGCGGCGTGGCAGGCGCACGTGACCATCGGTTCGCTGCCGCTGCACCTCTTCGGCACCGACGAGCAGCGTGAGCGTTGGCTCCGCCCGTTGGCCGAGGGTCGCGTCCTCGGCGCGTTCGGCCTCACCGAGCCGGACGCGGGCTCGGACGCGCGTGGCATCACGACTCGCGCGGTGCGCCAGGACGGCGGATGGCTGATCAACGGGCAAAAGGCGTTCATCTCCAACGCCGGCACCGACATGTCGTTCGGGGTGACGCTGCTCGCCCGGACGGAGTCGGGCGACGGGGCGGGATCGACGTTCGGGAGCTTCGTCGTGGAGAAGGACACCCCCGGCTACACGATGGGTCCGAAGATGCGCGGGATCGGCTGGAAAGGGCTCGACACGCGGGAGCTGTTCTTCGATGACGTGTGGGTCGCCGACGACCACCTCGTCGGCGATCCTGCGATGGGGCTCGGGCAGTTCCTGCGCACGCTCGAGGTCGGGCGCATCTCGATTGCGGCCCTGTCGCTCAGCCTGACGCAGGCGGTGCTCGACATGGCGTTGGCGTACGCCCGCGAGCGCAACCAGTTCGGACAACCCATCTCGAAGTTCCAGGCGATCCAGTTCAAGCTCGCCGACATCGCGACCGAGCTCGAGGCGGCGCGCTGGCTGACGTACCGCGCCGCGTCCCTGCGCGATGCCGGGGAGCCCTTCCTCAAGGAAGCATCGATGGCGAAGCTCAAGGCGAGCCGTCTCGCCGTGTCGGCCGCATCCGAGGCCGTCCAGATCCATGGCGGCCTCGGCTACATGCTCGAGTCGCCGGTCGCCCGCTTCTACTGCGATGCGAAGGTGCTCGAGATCGGTGAGGGCACCAACGAGATCCAGCACGTGGTGATCGCCCGCGAGCTCGGCTGCTGAAGAGGGGAAGCTAGGTCCGCACCAGGTTGCGGAGCGCCTCGGCGATGTCGTCGCGGTCGGGGAGCCACGCGCGTTCGAGGTCGGGCGCGTACGGCGGTGGAGTCGGCGCGGCACCGATCCGCTCGATCGGGGCGTCGAGGTCCCAGAACCCCTCGCGGGCGACCGTGGCCGCGATCTCGGCGCCGATGCCGAACGGCACGACCGCCTCGTGGGCGATGAGGAGTCGGCTCGTCTTGTGCACCGACTCCAGGATGGCCGCCATGTCGAGCGGTGCGACGGTGCGCAGGTCGATCACCTCGATGGAGATTCCCTCTTCGTCGAGCCGTTCAGCCGCCGCGATCGCCTCGTGCACCATGCGGGAGACCGAGACGACGGTGACGTCGGTCCCCGGCCGCACGACGGCCGACTTCCCGATGGGGAGGACGTGGTCGACGGGCGGCTGCGGCCCCTTCATGCCGTAGAGCAGCCGGTTCTCGATCACGACGACCGGGTTGGGGTCCTGGATCGCCGCCCGCAACAACCCGTAGGTGTCGGCAGGGGTCGACGGCATCACGACGCTCAGGCCGGGGATGTGCGCGAGCAGCGCCTCGAGGCTCTGGGAGTGCTGGCTCCCGGACGATCGCCCCGCGCCGAACTGGGTTCGCACGGTCAGCGCCATCTGCGCGGCGCCGCCGGTCATGAACGGGAGCTTCGCGGCCTGGTTGAGCAGCTGGTCGAGGCAGACGCCGAGGAAGTCGAGGTACATGAGCTCGACCACCGGCCGCATGCCCGCCATCGCGGCGCCGACCCCGACGCCGATGATCGCGCTCTCGGAGATGGGCGTGTCGCGGACGCGATCGCCGAACCGGTCGTGCAGGCCACGCATCAGACCGAACACGTTGCCGCCGGTTGCGACGTCGATCCCCGCGACGAACACGCGCTCGTCGTCGGCGAGCTCGGCTTCGAGTGCGTTGCGGATCGCGTCCATGGTGCGGAACACCGGAGCATCGTCCGACGACGAGTGGGCAGGTGCCGGCGGCTCGGGGCGCTCGGGTCGCGGTCGGGTGACGAAGTCGTACAGCGTCGTGGCCGCGGGAGGCTTCGACCGCCGCGCCGCCTCGACCGCGGCGTCGAGCTCGCGGGCGACCTCTGCCTCCATCGCCTCGATCGTCTCGGTCGTCACGCCTGTGGAGCGGAGGAGACTGGCATGCACGAGCAGCGGGTCGCGTGCCTGCCATTCGCCCAGCTCCTCGGGGGACCGGTATCGCTGCGGGTCGCCTTCGTAGTGGCCGTGCCACCGGTAGGTGGTGGCTTCGATGATGGACGGCCCTCGTCCGGCGCGCGTGGCCTCGACCACCGATGCCATCGTGGTCGCGGTCGCCATGACGTCGTTGCCGTCGACGGCGAGGAACTCGGCGCCATACCCCGCGGCGCGCTGCTCGAGTGGTGCCGCATGCTGGGTCTCGGCTGGCGAGAACTCCGCATAGCCGTTGTTCTCGCAGAAGAAGATCACGGGCAGCTGCCAGACGGCCGCGAGGTTGATCGCCTCGTGGAAGGTGCCGTGTGCCACCGCACCGTCGCCGAAGAACGCGACCGCGACGCTGCCGTCGCCCCGCAGCTGCGCAGCGGTCGCAGCTCCAGCAGCGATGGGCAGGCCCGCCGCGACGATCCCGTTGGCGCCGAAGATCCCGATGTTGGGATCCGCGATGTGCATCGAGCCACCGCGCCCGCGATTCGTGCCGTCCTCCTTGGCCATCAGCTCGGCGAACATCCCGAGGGGGTCGAGGCCTTTCGCGAGGCAGTGGCCGTGTCCGCGATGGGTCGACGTGATGACGTCGCTCGGCGCGAGCGGCCAACAGGCACCCACCGCGGACGCCTCCTGGCCGATCGAGAGGTGCACGAAGCCCGGGACCTCGCCGTCGCGGTACAGCACGGCCACCCTCTCCTCGAACCCGCGGATCACGAGCATCCGCCGATGCATCTCGAGGAGGTCGACGGCGTCGAAGAGCATGGGCGGGTATTGTACTGATCGGTACAAAGCCCTGAGTCGCCGACCCGGGAAGGCCGATGCCCGAGCAGATCGACATCCCCGACTCCTTCGCCGGCGCGTCCGACGTGACGGGGAAGCGCGTGGTGATCACCGGCGCCAGCCGGGGCCTCGGCCGGCTGCTCGCGCACGCGTTCTCGCAGGGCGGAGCCCGGGTCGTGCTCGCGGCCCGGACCGAGACCGATCTCGAGACGGTCGCCGCCGAGCTCCCGGGCCCCTCGCTCGTGTGCGACGGAGAGGTGACCGACGCCGAGTTCAACGAGTCGATCGCCGATGCAGCCGTGGCCGAGTGGGGTGGCCTCGACGTCTGGATCTGCAACGCGGGGATCTCGCCGATCGTTGCCGGACCCCGCAAGACCGATCCGTCGGTGTGGCGCGAGATCCTCGACGTGAACCTGACCGGCGCGTTCCTCGGCGCCCGCGCCGCGGCGCGCGTGATGGGCGACGGAGGGCGGCTGATCTTCACCGGTTCGGTCCTGGGGGAGCGCCCGCGCGTCGGCCTCACCGCCTACAGCGCGTCCAAGGCCGGCCTCGTCGGCTTGGCGAAGGGCCTCGCACTCGACCTCGCCCCCGCGGGGATCACCGTGAACGTCGTCGCGCCCGGCTGGTTCGACTCGCCGATGGCCGAGCCGTGGAAGAACCATCCCGAGCTCGGCGCCGGCATCCTCGAGCACACCGCGCAACGACGATGGGGAGCGGCCACCGACCTCGCAGGTGCGTACCAGTTCCTCGCGTCCGACGCGTCGGCGTTCGTCACCGGCACCGTGCTCAACGTCGACGGTGGGTATCTGCTGGTATGAGCGCGATTGGGCGAGAACGATGAGGCGCGTCGTCGCGATCACGGGAGCGGGGGGAACGCTCGGCGCCGAGCTGTCCTGCCAGTTCGTCGGCGAACCCGACACCGATGTCGTGCTGAGCGACATCAGCGAGGCCTCCCTCGAGGCCACCATGCGGGGCTTACCTTCGACCCGCGGTGCCGTCGAGACCGCATTGGCCGATGTCGGTGAGATCGGCGACGTCGAGGCCGTCGTCGCCCTGGCCGTGGAGCGCTTCGGTCGGCTCGACGTCCTGATCAGCAACGCCGGGGTGCTCGCGCCGAACGGGCGCATCCACAACCTGACCACCGAGGACTGGGAGCGGGCGCTGCGGGTCAACGTGCTCGGCGCCGTGAACGGCATCCGGGCCGCGGTGCCGGTCATGCGGCGCCAGGAGGCGGGCTCGATCATCCTCACCGCGTCGGTCGCCGGCCTCACCGCCTGGTCGCATGCAGCCCCGTACTGCGCGACGAAGGCCGCGGTGATCCAGCTCGCCAAGGTTGCGGCAGTCGAGTACGCGGCCGAGGGGATCCGGGTGAACTGCGTGTGCCCCGGGACCTTCCTGTCGGGCATCCACGACGACCTCCCGCAGGAGGCGATCGACTCGATCGCGGCGAAGCACCCGCTCGGTCTGGGATCGGCCGCCAACCTGATGGGCGCGTACTCGTACCTCGCGAGCGACGCGTCGCGGTGGACCACCGGGTCGGCAGTCGTGGTCGACGGCGGCTACTCGGCGCCGTAGTGGAGCCGTCGATGCAACCCGACCTCAGCTGGTGCGGCGTGCTCGAGCATCACGCCCGGCGCTCGCCGGAGAAGGCGCTCGCCGTCTTCGGTGACGAGACCGTCACCTACCAACAGATGGTGGACCGGTCTGCCGCACTGGCGGGTGGGTTGCAGGCGCGCGGCGTCGGTTCCGGCGACGTCGTCGCACTCCTCTCGTACAACAGCATCGAGTTCCTGGAGACGATCTTCGCGGCGAACCATCTCGGGGCGATCGCGATGCCGATCAACTGGCGCCTCGCGGCGGCCGAGCTCCGGTTCATCCTCGAGCACTCGCAGGCCCGTACCCTCGTGTGTGATGTCGCGTTCGTCGATCTCGCGAACGACGCCACGCGCACCATGGAGGGCGGTCTCGTCCGCGTGTGCGTCTCGGGCGACGACACCAACGGGTGGGAACGGTTCGCGGATCTTGGCGGGGATGCCGATCCCGCACCGCGCGCGATCGTCGGGGGCGACGACATCCATCGGCTCATGTACACGTCGGGCACGACTGGCCGCCCGAAGGGAGTCATGCTCACCCACGCGAACCTGGCGTGGAAGAACTACGCGCACATCACCGAGTTCGCGTTCTCCAGCGATGATCTCGGCCTCGCCTGCGGGCCGCTGTACCACGTCGGCGCACTCGACCTCACGACCACCTCGCTGATCGCGGCCGGGGCCACGACGATCATCCACCGCACGTTCGATGCGGCCGACGTCGTCGACGAGATCGAGCGATCGCGCGTCACGACCGTCTGGCTGGCGCCCGCGATGGTGAACGCCATCATGGCGCTCGCCGACATCGAGCAGCGCGACCTCTCCTCCGTGCGCGTCGTCATCAACGGCGGCGAGAAGATGCCAATCCCGCTGATCGAGCGGATCCAGCGCACGTTCCCGTCGGCATGGTTCGCCGACGCGTACGGTCTCACCGAGACGGTATCCGGCGACACCTTCCTCGATCGCGACAGCATCGTGACGAAGCTGGGCAGCGTGGGACACCCGTGTCTCTACCTCGAGCTCGACCTGTGGGACGAGCGCGGCGCTCCGGTGCCGGCGGGGGAGCGGGGCGAGGTCGTCCTGCGCGGACCGAAGGTGTTCAAGGGGTACTGGCGCGACCCCGACGCGACCGCCGTCGCGTTCGCCGGGGGCTGGTTCCACACCGGCGACGTCGGGGTGCGCGACGACGACGGGTACCTCTTCATCGTCGACCGGCTCAAGGACATGATCGTGTCGGGTGGAGAGAACATCGCCGGCTCAGAGGTGGAGCGAGTGCTGTACGAGCACGAGTCGGTCCTCGAGGCCGCCGTCGTCGGGCGCGTCGACGATCGGTGGGGCGAGGTTCCCGTGGCCTTCGTCGCGGTGCGCCCCGGCGCGTCGGCGACGTCCGATGAGCTCGTCGAGCACTGCCGTGGGCGGCTCGCGAAGTTCAAGGTCCCGAAGGCGGTCACGTTCGTCGACGCGCTGCCGCGGAACCCCTCCGGCAAGGTCCTGAAACGAGAGCTACGGGCGCAGATGCTGCATGAAGGTGGCTGACCAGTCCATGAGGTCGGCCGGGACGAAGTAGCCCGACTCGTCGTTGATCGTCGCCCAGTGCTCGGCGACGTCCTCGATGGTCGGCTCCGGCCCGGGGTGGACATACCCCTCGGTCGAGGCGAGGAAGATGCGCGCGAACCGACCCGCGCCGGCCGCGTAGATCTCTCCGCTCACCGGGCAGTTCTCGTGGGCGAGGAATGCGACCATCGGCGCGACGAGGTCGGCCGACATCTGGGTGGCCATCGGGTCCAGCGCCTGGTCCTGGCCCTCGGCGGCCTCGCCCGCCATGCGCGTGAACGCGGCCGGTGCGATGAGGTTGACCTTGATCC
>JBKJJI010000306.1:0-3895 GCA_046598115.1 Acidimicrobiia bacterium
CCTCGAGCGCGAGCGGGTTGATCGGGCCCATGAGCCGGAGGTCGCGCTCGAGCTCGCGGGCGCGCCCGGCGAGGGTGGTGCCCTCGGGCATCTCGGGTGCCGGTGCGTCGAGCGCGACCGACGGCTCCACGTCGAACTCACCGCGGAGGCCCTCGATCGATGTCTCGAGCTTCACCCGCGACTCGGCGTCGTGGATCTCGACGCGCGACACGAGCTCGCGCACCTCGAGCAGGCCCTTCTCGAGCTCGGCGCGCTCCTGGCGCAGTGCCTCGAGCTGCGCGGCCGACGCGCGGGCGGCGTCGGTCTCCCGTCGGCGCCGCTCCCGCAGCCGGTCGTGGAGCTCGTCGACGGATCGGCGGTGCTCGGCGAGACGGCGGGTGAGCGTCGCGTACACGACGTCGCGCTCGAGGATGGAGTGCCGCTGCGCCTCGGCGGCCGCCTGCACCTCGGGGTCGCGGTCGGCGAGGCGGCCCTCGACTTCGGAGAGACGCGCCGCGATGATCGCCCGGCGCTCCTCGGTCGCCACACGGCGGACCTCGGCTGCACGCGCCGCGCCGAGCGCCGCGCGTGCGGCCTCCACCGTGCGGTCGGCCTCGGCGCGGTGCACCTCGGCGGTCGTCGCGCGCTCCTGGGCCTCGTCGAGCACGCCCTGGGTGACCGCGGCGGCGTGGGCGCCGCCGACGTGCCACGGACCCTCACCGCCGAGACGGTCGCCCTCCGGCGTGACCGCGACAAGCTCGGGGTTGGCGAGCACGAGGTCGAGTGCGACCCGCCAGTCGGCGACAAGGACGGTGCGTCCGAGCAGTCGCGCCAGCGCGTCGTCGAGGCCCGGGACCCGCGCTCGCACCACGTCGGAGAGCGCGCGGCCACCGGCGGGTGCAGCGAAGCCGGGGAAACTCAACGTACGGGACGGGTCGACGACGAGAACGAGCGCCTGTGCGTCGCCGCGGCGCAGCCGCTCGACCGCGTTGCGCGCGGCATCGCCACCGCTCACGACCACTGCCCGTACCGCCTCACCGAGCGCCGACGCGACGGCGAGCTCGGAGCCCGGATCGATGTCGAGGTGGTCGACCAGCGGGCCGATGACGCCGTCGATGCCTTCCAGCTCGTCGACCGCGGCATCGGCGCGCGCGGCGCGCAGCTGCGTCGCGATCGATTCCGCACGCGCGCGCGCCCGGGCCGCGTCGCCCTCCGCCGTCCGCCACCGCTCCTCTGCTGCGTGCAGCGCCGACTCGGCTGCCTCGACCGCGAGGATCGCGTCGGTGCCGGGCAGCGTGAGCGCCTCGGCCGCGCGGTCGGCGTCGGCGAGCTCGTCGCGCAGCGCGACGGCGTCGGCGACGAGGGTCTCGACGACGCCACCGTCAGCCGCGGCTGCGAGCTCGCGCTCGACGCCGCGACGCTTCTCCGCCAACAGGGCGGCGAGCCCGCGGGCGCGCTCGCGCAGCGACTCCACGCGCACCAGCCATTCGGCGAGACCCTCGTCGCCGAGGGCCGTCAGCGAGTGCTCCGCGTCGAGCACCGCGTCGTCGAGCTGACGGAGGCGCCCGCGCAGCTCCACCTCGCGTCGTTCGTGCTCGGCGCGCTCGTCGCGCAGACGCTCGAGTCGGGTCTGCAGCCCTGCGATCTGGTGACCGGCGAGGTAGAGACGGATCGCGCGCAGCTCACTCACGACCGAGTCGTGACGCTGCGCGGCCTCGGCCTGGCGCTGCAACGGCGCGAGCTGCCGGCGGACCTCACGCAACAGATCGTTCAGGCGAAGCAGGTTCGTCTCGCTCGACATGAGGCGTCGCTCCGCCCGCTCCTTGCGCTTGCGGTACTTCAGGATCCCCGCGGCCTCTTCGATGATCGCCCGCCGTTGCGAGACCGACGCGTTGAGGATCGTGTCGAGCTGGCCCTGCCCGACGATGACGTGCTGCTCGCGACCGATGCCGGAGTCGGAGAGCATCTCCTGGATGTCGAGCAGGCGACACGGGACCGAGTTGAGCTGGTACTCCGAGTCGCCGGTGCGGAACAGCGTCCGCGTGATCGTGACCTCGGTGAAGTCGATCGGGAGCACTCCGCCGGAGTTGTCGATCGTGAGCGACACCTCGGCGCGTCCGAGGACGGGTCGGTCGGAGGTCCCGGCGAAGATGACGTCGTCCATCTTCCCGCCGCGCAGCGTGCGCGGACCTTGCGCGCCGAGCACCCACGCCACCGCGTCGACGAGATTCGACTTCCCCGATCCGTTGGGACCGACCACGACCGTCACGCCAGGCTCGAAGTCGAGCGTCGTCTTGTCGGCGAACGACTTGAAGCCCTTGATCGTGAGCGATTTCAGGAACAACCGCGGACCCTTCGTCTCTCGCCGAACGCCGGTCGAACGCCCGATGGGGCGCCGGATGGGGCACTAGGTCGGATCGTAGCGACGAGGCCCCCCGCTCCCGCGGATCGGCGCCCCAGATCAGGAGGGCAGATCAGGCGGCCGGATCGCAGATCGGGGCCGGATCGCGGCGCTACCGAATCACGAACCCCCGTTCGCCCGTCACCGGCTCGTCGCGGGCCTCGACCCCATCCACCCGCGCGCGGGTGGGGCCACGACCGCACCAGGACTCCATCGCGCCGACGGCATCGGGCGTGCCCTCCAAGACCGCCTCGACCCGCCCGTCGGGGCAGTTGGCAACCCAGCCGTGCACCCCGAGACGCTGCGCCTCCCGGGCGCATCCGTCGCGGAACCAGACGTTCTGCACCCGGCCCCGGACCCACACGTGGCGCCGGACGCCAGCCGGATCAGGTGCGGCCGGAGCAGGTGGGTTCAGACCTGGCACGAGGGGCAGAAGTAGGTGGTCCGCCCCCCGGTCCGCTCGCGCACGAGCACCGAGCGGCAGCGCCGGCAGGTCTCCCCGTCGCGCGCGTAGACCTTGTGGTGCTCCTGGTACTCGCCCGGCTTGCCGAACACGTCGACGTACTGCTGGTCGGAGAGCGTCGATCCGCGGTACTTCACGGCGTCCTGGAGGACCTCGATCATCGAGCGGTAGAGCCGCCGGACCTCCTGCGACGAGAGGGTGTCGCTCGAACGGTCCCAGCGCAGGCCCGCACCCCAGAGGATCTCGTCGGAGTAGATGTTGCCGATACCGGCGATGAACTTCTGGTCCATGAGGAGGCGCTTGAGCTGCGCGCGCTTCTGGGTGATCAGCGCCCCGAAGGACTCCCACGACATCGCATGGTCGAGCGGATCGACACCGAGGCGGCCGAGCCCGGACGTCTTGTCGACCTCGTCGACGGCGACGACGAACATCTCGCCGAAGGTGCGGGGATCGACGAACCGGAGCTGGCCGCCCTTCTGGAAGGTGAGCACGACGTGGGTGTGCTTCGGGCGCGTCTCGCGCGAGGTCTTCGCCCGCAGGAGCTGCCCCGACATCCCGAGATGGATCACGAGGACCTCGTCCTCCTCGAGCCGACAGAGGATGTACTTCCCCCGCCGTTCGACGCCGAGGATCTTCTTGCCCTCGAGCCGGGAGATGAACTGCTTACGGTTGTGGTGACGGCGCACGGTGCGCATCCCGTCGACCTCGACCGCCTTGATCCGGCGACCGACGATCTCGCGTTCGAGGTCCTTGCTGACGATCTCGACCTCGGGGAGCTCGGGCATCAGCGTTCCTCTCCTGGTGACCTGTCGGTCGTGGTCCCGCTCGCGGTGCTGCCGACCGGGATGGGTTCGAGCGCATACCAGGCCGCACGAGCGGCCGACTGCTCGGCGTGCTTCTTCGATCGCCCTTGACCCTCGCCGCGCACCTCGCCACCGATGACCACGGTGGCGAAGAACCGTTTCGAGTGATCGGGACCTTCGGCGCTGATCTGGTACTTCGGCAGCTGATCGAACCGCTGCGCGGCGAGCTCCTGGAGGCGGGTCTTGTAG
>JBKJJI010000216.1:0-4876 GCA_046598115.1 Acidimicrobiia bacterium
TAACCACACGACCACCGCCACCGACCGACGAGCACCCGGACCGACAAGCAGGAGGAGCACGACATGCCCAAGGGGATCTTCCTCGCACTGGCGAACGCGACGAGCGACGACGTCGACGCCGAGTTCAACCAGTGGTACGACGACGTCCACATACGAGAGGTGCTCGCGCTCCCGGGCGTGAAGTCGGCCCGCCGGTTCAAGCTCGCCGACTCGCAGGTCATGCCGGGCGACGACGCCAACGGCCGCAAGTACCTCGCGCTCTACGAGGTGGAGGTCGACAACTGGGCCGACTTCGCCGCCGCGAACCAGAACGGGTTTGCCGAGGGCAAGATCACGGTGAACACCGACCTGCTCCAGCTCGACCCGATGGTCATGACCATGGTGTTCGAGGAGATCACTCCCGAGACAACTGCCTGAACCGACGGCCTGAGCTTCACGCGGGCAGCCTGAGCCCGGTCAGAGCGTGGCCACGACCGGGACGATGTCGTCGCGGAAGATCGCGAAGTTGGCGAGCACCTCATCGCGTCGGTCGCCGGGGACCGTGGTCGTCACGTAGGTGACCCCCACCGCGGCGAGGGCCCGGATGCTCTCGACCACGGCAGCCGCGTCGATCGGGGCATTGGTGAACATGTCGAGCCCCATCGGCATGAACACGATCTCGAGCGGCGTGGTGCGCCCCACCTCAGTGGCATGGGCCTGCGCGCGTCCGATCCGGACGGCGAGATCGTCGAGCGACTCGAGCGGGGGCGTGTGCAGCCGCTTGCTGGCCTTCGCCGGGCTCGGCATCGGCGCCCAGCCGTCGGCGAGCTCGACCGCCCGTCGCACCGCCCGCATGGAGTTCCCACCGATCCAGATCGGCGGCCCCCCTTGTTGGGCCGGGCGCGGCAGCGCGGTGTTTCCAACCGCGACGAAGTGCCGACCCCGGTGCGTGACGCTCTCTCCCGTCCACGCCGCGCGCAGCATCGCGATCGCTTCGTCGGTGAGATCGTTCCGCTCGTCGAACGCGACCCCCAGCGCCTCGAACTCGCCTTCCAGGTACCCGGCGCCGATCCCGAGCACCACCCGACCGGCCGAGAGCGCGTCGAGCGTCGCCACCGTCTTCGCGAGCAGGAACGGGTTGCGGTACGCCGCGATGCACAGGTTCGTCTGGAGGCGCAGCGTCAAGGTCGCGGCCGCGGCGAACGCGAGGGCGACGAACGGATCCAGCGCGTGGTGACCGCCGGTCGCGAGCCACCGGTCGGCGGGCATCGGGTGCTCGGTCACGGAGACAGCGTCGAACCCGCATTCTTGCGCCGCCCCGGCGAGCTCGGTGATCGCCGATGCGCTGGCGAGCTCGTCGAAGTGCTCGAGGCGGTGCGTCGGGAGACCGACCGAGATCCTCATGGCCCGATCCTCATGGTGCGGGACTCCCGCCGGCGGTCGGCACGTCGAGCACGGCCCCTTCGAGCGCGATCGCGAGATCATCGCCCGGGGACTCTGCGGCCGCATGGCCCCGCAACGGGATCTCCCGCAGCATGATCGTCAAGACGAGGCCGACGACCGCGACGGGGACGCACACGAGGAACACCGTGTGCAGCGATCTCGCGAACGCATCCGCCACGCCATGGCGCACGGCCGGCGCGAGGTCGACGAGCGTCTCGGGGCGCCCACGGATCTTCGTCGGGTCCAGGCTGATCCCGTCGGGCGTGAGGCGCGCGAGCCAGAACGCCAGCCGGGTGTTGAGGATGCTGCCGAGGAGTGCGAGCCCGACCGCCGAGCCGAACTGCCGGAAGAACATCGACATCGACGTCCCCACGCCGAGGTCGCGTGGCTCGACCGCGTTCTGGATCGCGAGGATCAGCGGCTGCATCGCGAGCCCGAGGCCGAACCCCGTGACCGCCGCGCCGACGAGCACCTGGGTCGGACCACTGTCGACGTCGAGGCGTAGCAGCAGCCCGAGGCCCGCCAGCACGACCACCAGCCCCGCGATCGGGTAGCGACGGTAGCGGTGCGACCGGTCGATGAGCCGTCCGACGATCACTGTCCCGACGACGGTCGAGCCCATGAACGGGATCAGGTAGAGGCCGGCGTCCGTCGGACTGATGCCGTCGACGAACTGGAGGAATGCGGAGAGGAAGTAGAGGCCGGCGAAGAAGACCAGTCCGAGCGCGAGGTTAAGTGCGAGGCAGACGCGCGCGATCGAGATGCGGAACAGCCGTGCGGGGAGGATCGGCTCGGGCGCCCGCCGTTCCCACCAGATCAGCGCGACGAGGAACGCCACGGCTCCCGCGGCGAGGCCGAGGATGATCGGTGAGCCCCAGGGTTCGCGCGAGCCGCCCCACGAGGTGAGGAACACGACGCACGACACGACGCCGACGATCAGCGACGCGCCGACGTAGTCGACTCGATGCACCGTCCGCTTGGGCGGCAGATGGAGCGTCCGCTGCACGATCACCATCGCGAGCAGGCCGACGGGGATGTTGACGAGGAACGCCCAACGCCACGAGAGGTGCTGCGAGAAGAGCCCACCGAAGAGCGGCCCCGCGACGCTCGAGATCGCGAACACGAAGCCCGAGTACCCGATCCACCGGCCGAGGTCGCGCGCCGGGACGAGGTCGGCGACCATCGCCATCGGCAGCGCGATGAGGCCGCCGGCGCCGAGCCCTTGGAGCGCGCGGAAGAAGATGAGCTGGGTCATCGACGCGGCGAGCCCGCACAGGACCGACGCCACGAGGAAGATCACGATCGCGACCTGGAAGATGCGCTTGCGGCCGTAGAGGTCGCCGAGCTTGCCGTAGAGGGGGCCGCTCGCCATCCCGGTGAGCAGGTACGCGGTGGCGACCCACGACAGGTCGCGCAGACCCCCGAGGTCGCTCACGATCGTGGGGAGCGCGGTCGCGACGAGCGTCGTGTCGAGCGCGGCGATCGCGTTGCCGAGCATGAGCCCGACGAAGATCACGAGCACCCGCCGCTGGTCCGTCACCGCTCGCACCTCCCTCCTCGCATGTCCTGCGTCTCGACCATCTCCGTTGATGCGAGACTCGTCTCGACGGCTGGGAGCGCTGATGCTAGAACGCGTTGCACTCCGAACGGGTCGCTCGACCCGGAGCGGACCACGACCTGAGGGGGATCCTGTGGGCCAGTTCACCCGTGCCGAGATCGAGGAGGCGTTCACGCGCTTCCAGGAACGAGCCGCCGCCGCCGGCCAGAGCGGCGACTGGACCGAGTGGGCCGACTGCTTCACCGAGGATGCCAGCTACTACGAGCACCACTACGGCCGGATGGAAGGCCGCCCGGCGATCCTCGAGTGGATCACCACGACCATGGCCGAGCCCATCAACGCCGACATGAGCTCGTTCCCGATCGACTGGTACATGGTCGACGAGGCGCGGGGCTGGATCATGTGCCAGGTCGGCAACGTCATGGACGATCCCGGCGACGGCACCGTGCACCGCGAGGCCAACTGGACCCTGCTCCACTACGCCGGCGACGGGCGCTTCTCCTACGAGGAGGACATGTACAACCCGCTCGAGTTCGGCCAGATGGTGAAGGGCTGGCTGAAGGCCAAGAAGGCCGCGACCCAGGGCTGACGGACCGAACTAGAACCTGTTACATTTTTCGGGACCGGCGTGACGGCACCGGCGGCACATCGAGGACGGAGACTTTCGTGGAGTTCGGCATCTTCAACAGCTTGTACACGCCCCACCAGGAGTACGACCACGTCGACGACCAGTGGTCGGTCGAGCACCAGCGTCTGCGCAACGAGGTCGCCTGGACCGTCGCCGCCGACAAGGCCGGCTTCAAGTACTCGTGGGCGACCGAGCACCACTTCCTCACCGAGTACTCGCACCTCTCGGCGAACGAGGTCTTCATGCCGTACCTCGCGGCGAAGACCGAGCGCACCCACATCGGGAGCGGGATCATCAACGTCACTCCCCCGGTGAACCACCCGGCGCGCATCGCCGAGCGCGTCGCGATGATCGACATCCTCTCCGACGGTCGGTTCGAGTTCGGGATGGGCCGAGGCTCGTCGAGCACCGAGCAGATGGGCTTCGGCATCGACGACCCCGAGCTCACGAAGCGGATGCTCGAAGAGGTCATCCCCCAGTTCAAGCGGATGTGGAGCTCGAACGACTACAGCTTCGACGGTGAGTTCTTCTCGATGCCGACGCGCAACGTGCTGCCAAAGCCGTTGAGCGACCCGCACCCGCCGATGTGGATCGCGGCCGGGAACCCGGGCACCTTCGAGAAGGCCGCCAAGATGGGGATCGGCGTGCTGTGCTTCACCACCAGCTCGCCCGAGGCGCTCAAGCCGCTCATCGAGCTCTACAAGACCACGATCGAGGACGCTGAGCCCGTCGGCGACTACGTCAACAACAACATCATGGTGACGAGCCAGATGCTCTGCCTCGAGGACGGTCAGCGCGCCCGCGACATCGCGTGCAACATGACGTCGGGCTACCAGAACTCGCTCGTGTTCCGGTACCTCGACACCTTCCCGAAGCCCGAGGGCATCCCCGTGTGGCCGGCGCTCATCCCCGAGCCCACCCCCGAGGGGCTCGACGAGGCGATCAAGAACCACATGGTGATGGTCGGGACGCCCGACGAGGTGTCGGCGTCGGTGCGTGAGTACGAGAAGGCCGGTGCCGACCAGGTCACCTTCGGGATGCTCTCGACGTCGATGCCGATCGAGGTCGCGTGCGAGGCCGTCGACACGTTCGGGAAGCATGTCATCCCGCAGTTCGACAAGGACGAGGTGCACTCCACGACCCGCCAGCGCGAGGGCTACGTCGCCAAGCGCGGCCCCATCACGAAGCGCTCCCTGGGCCACGTCACCGACACCGTCCTCTCCTGACCCTGCGTTCTCCCTCCGTTTTGGCGTCGATAGACCCGTCTC
>JBKJJI010000124.1:0-2616 GCA_046598115.1 Acidimicrobiia bacterium
CGACCCGATCGTCCCCCAGACCCACACCAGGAACGTGAGAGCCGCGACGTCCCACGCGGCGAGCGACGCCGGCTGCCAGGGGACGAACCACGCGGTGACGAGCCCGACCGCGGCACCGATGCCGACGACCACCAGGAGTCGCCGCGCCGCGGAGATCCGGAGCAGGAGCTGTTGGACCCCGGACCGCTCGACCACGCGGTGAGGCTACGTCGACGCCGAGCGGTTGCTCAGCCGCGGCCGCTCGGCGGGGCGGTCAGAAGGAGCCGAGGATGTCCACCACGAAGACGAGTGTGTCGGTACCGGAGATCCCCGCGTCGGGTTGCCCGCTCGGCCCGTAGCCCTTGTCGGGTGGGATCACGAGCAGGATCTGGGACCCGATGGTCTGGCCGACGAGTCCCTCGTCCCACCCGGCGATGACCTGCCCGGCGCCGATCCCGAAGTCGATCGGCGTGCCGCGGTCCCACGAGGAGTCGAACTGCTTGGCACCCGCGTAGATCACGCCGGTGTAGTGGACGGTGATCGTCTGCCCCGCGGTGACGACGGCGCCGGCGCCCTTGATGAGCGGCTGCACGACGAGGGTTGCCGACGGGTCGCTCGCGGGCATCGTGATGGTGGGCTTGCCGTCGGCATCGAGGGTGACCGTCGGCAGCCCGGCGGTAGAGGTCACCGGCTCTCCTTGCGCGCGCGTCAGTGGCGAGTAGATCCCGCGTACGTCGATGGCGAAGATCAGGGTGTCGGTCTTCTTCGCGCCCTCGAGCCCCTTGTTCAGGCCGGAATTGGGCGCGAATGCGACGAGCACCCGGGCCCCCACCGACTTGCCCGCCAGGCCCTTCACGAGCGCGGAGGGGACCTGGGTCTTGTCGAGGGAGATGCTGGCGGGCGAGCCCCCGTAGGAGGACTGCAGCTCCTTGCGGGTGCGGCCGTTCACCGCGACGAAGTCGAAGATGATGCGGGCACCCTTGGCGATCTCCTCGCCCGTGCCCGGGGTGACCTCGAGGCTGGTCGTCTTCTTCACCGAGAAGCCCTTGGTGAACTTCAGCTTCGGCTTGGCGTCGGCCTCGCCGGTCACCTTCACCTTCGAGAGCGGGCCCCCGGCGGCGAGCGCAGGCGCGGCGAGGCCGGAGAGTCCGCCCATCGTGAGCACGAGCAGGAGCACACCGAGACGTCGCACGAGAAGCCTTTCCACGGAGGAGGAGGAGGAGGAGGAGGAGCGTCCAGGGTACCGGCGCGCACCCGACGATCCGGGGTCAGCATGCGGCGAGCGCTCAGGACACGCTCAGGGAGCGTTCAGCCCACCCGGTCGAACGCGTCGAGCTTCGGTGCGGCCATCTCGTCGCGGAAGCGGTCGAACGTCCACGGCCATGTGGCCGGGATGCCGCGATCGTCGAGGTACCACGACCGGCAACCCGTCACCCACACCGTCTTCTTCGCGGCCTCGACGCGCTCGGACTCGAACGCGTCCATCGTCGCCTGCGTCGCGCTGATCTCCCGGCACTCGCCGGAACGGACCTGCTCGACGAGCTGGAGGATGTACGCGAACTGCAGCTCCGCCACCTCGATGAGCGAGAAGTTGCCGACGGGTCCGTTGGGCCCGTTGAGCATGAAGAGGTTCGGGAAGTTGGGGATCGAGATCGAGAGGTACGCGCCGGGCCGGTCGACCCACACGTCGGCGAGCTTCACGCCGTCGCGGCCGATGACATCCATCGGACGCATGAACGCATCCGCCTTGAACCCGGTCGCGAGCACGAGCACGTCGAGCTCGTGGAGTCGCCCATCTGTCGTGCGGACGCCGCCGGGCTCGATCCGCTCGATCCCGGACGTCACGAGCTCCGCGTGCGGATGCTGGATCGCCTCGTAGAAGTCGGGTGACACGACGAGCCGCTTGCATGCGGCGCGATAGTCGGGTCGGAGCAGCTCGCGCAGCTCCAGGTCCTGGACGTTGGTCTCGAGGTTGTCGAGGCACGCGTCCTCGATCATCTTCATGTGCGGCGACTCGGCGTCGACGACCGCGTTCGCGAACCCCTCGGCGAACAGCGTGGAGATCGCGTCGTGGAGTTCGCGCAGCTCGTCGGGGCGCTCGCGGAAGCCGGCCTTCACATCGTCGGGGTAGGGCGGGTTCTCCTGCGGCATGATCCACTGCGCCGTCCGCTGGAACAGCGAGAGGTGCGACACCTGCTCGACGACTGCGGAGGTGATCTGCACCGCGGTGGACCCGGTCCCGATCACCCCGACGCGCTTCCCGTCGAGCGAGACGTCGTGGTCCCAACGCGCGCTGTGGAACGTCGGACCGGCGAACGAGTCGAGATCCTCGATCTCGGGCAGGTGCGGGTGGTGGAGCACGCCGGTCGCGGCGATCACGAAGTCGACCACGTCGTGGTGCCCGGTCGACGTCTCGAGGTGCCAGCGCCCCTCGGTAAAGGTGCACGACGTGACCTCTTCCCCGAAGCGGATGCTCGGGACGACGTCGAAGTCGCGGGCGACCCGCTCGAAGTACTCCTCGATCTCGTCGCCGGGTGAGTACAGGTGCGACCAGTCGGCGTTCAGCGCGAAGGAGTAGCTGTAGAGATGCGACGGGACGTCGCAGGCCAGGCCGGGGTAGGTGTTCTCCCGCCAGGT
>JBKJJI010000277.1:0-2953 GCA_046598115.1 Acidimicrobiia bacterium
GCACCGGGTCGATCCCCGCGGCCTCGAGCGGCGTCGGTGCACCGTCGCCGCCGTCGACCAGCACCACCCCGGGCGCCGCGTCGAGGAGCGCAGCCGCATCGTCACGGCTCAGCGGAGCCGAGAACTGCACGTTCGCGCTCAACGCGTGCCCGACGTAGACCGGCACGCGCACGCACGTCCCGCTCACGCGCATCTCCGGCGCGTGGAGGATCTTGCGGCTCTCGTGGGTGAGCTTCCACTCCTCGGACGTGTACCCGGCCTCGCGCAGTGACCCCGCGAGCGGGATCACGTTGCCGGCGATCGGACGGTCCCAGCACTCCCCGGGCTCGATCGCGCCCGGCGTCGCACCCGCGCGGCGGAGCACCTCCTCGCGGCCGGCTCCCTTCGTCCACTGCTCGGCGAGCTCGTTGAGACCGGCCTGCCCGGCCCCGGAGACCGACTGGTAGGTGGAGATCACCATCCGCTCGATCCCCGCGGCCCGGTGCAGCGGGGCGAGCGCCGTGACGAGGACCATCGTCGTGCAGTTCGGGCACGACACGATCCCCCGCGGGAGGTCGTGGACGTCGTCGGGGTTCACCTCCGCGACCACCAGCGGGACGTCGGACTCCATGCGGAACGCGGCGGAGTTGTCGACGACCCGCGCGCCCGCTGCCACGGCCCGCGGCGCCCACTCGGCCGCGAGATCGTCCTCGACGTCGACCACCACCAGGTCGAGCCCGTCGAAGCATCCGTCCTCGAGCACCCGACACTCGACCTCGCCCGATCCGAACGGGAGCCGGCGGCCCTTCGACCGTGCCGACGCGAACGGGCGCAGCTCGTCGACCGGGAACGCGCGCTCCTCGAGGATCCGGAGCATCTCCGTCCCCACCATCCCTGTCGCGCCGATGAGGCCGACCCGCTGCGCATCGCGCTTGCCCATCACGCCCTCCCGAGGTCGAAGGCGTCGTGGAGCACCTGCACGGCGCGCTCGACGTCGGACTCGGCGACGACGCAGGAGATCCGGATCGACGACGTCGAGATCATCTCGATGTTCACGCCTTCGCTCGCGAGCGACTCGAACATCTTCGCGGCGACACCGGGGTGGGTCTTCATCCCTGCACCGACCACGGAGACGCGCCCGATGTCCTCGTCGGTGCTGTAGCCGTCGGCCTCGACCTCGTCGACGACCGCGGCGACGACCTTCTGGGTGCGCACGACCTCGTCCTTCGGGACCGTGAACGAGATGTCGGTGAACCCTGCGGTCGAGACGTTCTGCACGATCATGTCGACGTTGACCGCCTCGTCGGCGAGCGACCGAAAGAGCTTCGCCGCGACACCAGGCCGGTCGGGGACGTGCGCGATCGTGATCTTGGCCTCCGACGTGTCGTGCGTGACGCCGGAGATGATCGCTTGCTCCATCGGGTCTCCCTCCTCGACGACCCACGTCCCCGGCTCGAGGGTGAAGCTCGAGCGGACATGGACCGGTACTCCGTAATTGCGCGCGAACTCGACCGACCGCAGCGCGAGGACTCGACCCCCGGTCGCGGCCATGTCGAGCATCTCCTCGTAGGAGATGCGGTCGAGCTTGCGTGCGTCGGCAACGATGCGCGGGTCGGCGGTGAACACCCCGGCCACATCGGTGTAGATCTCGCACACCTCGGCCTCGAGCGCAGCGGCGAGCGCGACGGCAGTCGTGTCCGAGCCTCCGCGGCCGAGCGTGGTGACGTCGGACTCGGTCGACACGCCCTGGAACCCGGCGACGACGGCGATCGACCCCTCGGCGACTGCGAGGCGGATCCGATCGGCCTTGACCTCGAGGATCTTGGCCTTGCGATGCGCGGTGTCGGTGAGGATCCCGGCCTGGGAGCCCGTGAAGCTCACCGCCTGCTCGCCGCGGTCGATGATGGCCATGCACAGGAGTGCGATCGAGATCCGCTCACCCGCCGTGAGGAGCATGTCCATCTCGCGGGCCGACGGTGCGTCGGCGACCTCGTGGGCGAGGCGCTCGAGGTCGTCGGTCGTCGTGCCCATCGCCGAGACGACGGCGATCACGTCGCGTCCCGCCCGGCGGGTCGCAACGATGTGGTCGGCCACGGCCTTGACGCGGTCGGGGTCGGCCACGGACGTGCCGCCGTACTTCTGCACGACGAGGCTCACGACCTCGATGGTACCGGCGGGTGCCGGATCCCCGGCGATCGTTTCGCCATAGACTCCCCCTTCGTGTCCAAGGCCAACAAGCGGGAACGCCAGCGTCAGAACCGCGAGCAGCGGCGCGAGTACGAGTCGCAGCTCGAGAAGCGTCGTAAGGCGTGGAAGACGGCGCGCACCTTCGCGCTGATCGCCCTGCCCGTGATCGCCATCGGTGTCGTGCTCAACCTCACCAACAGCGGCGACGACGGCACGAAGAAGTCCTCCTCGAGCAAGGCTGCGGCCTGCACGAAGGTCGACGCGCCCGCGCCCAAGGAGGACGGCACCCTCGAGGCGCCGGCGCTCGCGATCGACCCCGCGGCGACGTACCTCGCCGATGTCGAGACGAACTGCGGATCGTTCACGATCACGCTCGACGCCGCACAGGCACCCCAGACGGTGAACAGCTTCGTGTCACTCGCCCGACAGGGTTTCTACGACGGACTCCCGTTCCATCGCGTCGTGAAGGGCTTCGTCGTGCAGGGTGGGGACCCCAAGGGCGACGGCACGGGGAGCGCGGGTTACACGCTGCCCGACGAGCCACCGGCCGACGGCTACCGCAAGGGCACGGTCGCCATGGCCAACTCCGGACCCGGGACGAGCGGCTCGCAGTTCTTCGTCGCCTCGACCGCGGCCGGCGCGCAACGACTCGGCGGACCGCCGTACCTGTACTCGATCCTGGGTCAGGTGACGAGCGGCCTCAAGACGATCGAGAAGATGAACGCGCTCGGCAGCACCACGTCCGACGGCGGCGATCAGGGACCGAAGCAGCCGATCGTGATCCAGA
>JBKJJI010000251.1:0-4483 GCA_046598115.1 Acidimicrobiia bacterium
GCCGACGTGCGCTGCTGTGGCCGCTGCTCGTGCCTGCCGCGCTGGTGACCGTCGTCGCCGCCTTCGGCTACGGGTCCATCCGTTTCCGGGTGCCGGCCGAGGTCAGCATCGTGGTCCTCGCGTCGATCGCCGTCGACGCGCTGTGGCAGGCGCGCGCGTCGCGCTCGGGAAGCGGGGCATCGGAGCCCGAGGCCCCCGATCAGTCGAGTGCGATCGAGGCGAGCTCCTCGAGCTGATCCACGCTCCCGCCGCCCGTCTGCTGGAGCGTCAGGAGCCGCTTGTAGAAGAGGTGGATGTCGTGCTCCCACGTGAAGCCGATGCCGGCGTGGATCTGCACCGACGACGCGCCCACGGAGTACAGCTCGTCGCCGGCGAACGCGAGCGCCATCGTGGCCGCACGATGCCGCTCTGCCGCGTCGGCCGCGTCGGCCGCCCAGCATGCGTAGTACCCCGCGGCCCGGGCCAGCTCGACGGCCCGCAGCATGTCGGCGCAGAGGTGCTGGACGGCCTGGAAGGACCCGATCGGCGCGTCGAACTGCCGGCGGGCCTTCGCGTACTCGACCGTCATCTCCAGTGCGCGCTCGGCGGTTCCCACGCCCTCGACGACCGCGGCCGTCGCGAGGCGGTCGACCGTCGCCGCGAGTGCGTTCGCTGCGTCGCCCCCGAGCCGTCGCGCGGTCGCACCTTCGAGCACGAGGGCGCCTTCCTTCCGGCTCCCGTCCACTGTGCGAGTGCCCTCGACCCGGACCCCTTCGGCGTCGGTCTCGACCACGAACACGCCGAGCACCCCCGACTCGTCGGTCGCGGTGACCAGCGCCACGTCGGCCGCGAGCAGGTCCGGGACGTGCGATTTCGTCCCGTCGATCGTCCACGACGAGCTTTCGGGTCGCGCGGTGGTCGTCGCTGTCCGCCACTCGGCGCGGCGGTCCGGCTCCAGCAGCGCGACCGTCCCGACCGACGACCCGTCGGCGAGCGAGGGGAGGAGGCGCGCGTGATCATCGGCACTCCCGGCATCGAGCACCAGCCCGGCGGCGCCGATCGCACTCGACGCGAACGGGCCCGGGTGCACCTCCCGACCGAGTGACTCGAGTACGAGTGCCGCGTCGACCATCCCGCCGCCGGCGCCGCCGTGGGCTTCGGGCACCAGGAGCCCGAGCACGCCCAGGTCGGCGAGCCCCTGCCACACCTCGTCGGTCGTGCCACGCTCGTCGTCGTATCGGTCGCGCACCCACGACAACGGCGCGCGCTCCTCGACGAACCGACGCACGCTCGCGCGCAGCGCCTCCTGCTCCTCGCTGAACTCGAAGTCCATCTCTCCTGCGCTGCTCCCGCTCCGCTGCTTCCGTTCACTGCGTTCACTTCATGCGCGCCGCTCGCAGCGCTGCGGGCACCTCCGCTGCGCTCCGGTGCCGCGTCGTGGTGCGTTGCGTGCCTGACGCCGGTGTCAGGTCCCGGACCCTACCGACTACGGTTCCCGCCATGCGACTGCGCTACGGCGACGCCGAGGAGCGCTTCCGCGCCGAGCTCGGCGTGTGGCTCGACGAGCATGCGCCGCCACGCGAGGTCCTCGACCAGCCGAAGCGCTCGAGCGCCGACCTCTCCGAATGGGCGCGCGCCTGGCAGCGCACGCTCTTCGATGCGGGGTACCTCGTGCCCGGCTGGCCGCCCGAGCTCGGTGGGCGCAATGCCACACCGTCCGAGCAGATGATCTACTTCGAGGAGATGAAAAGGCGCGAGATCCCGCGGAGCCTCAACCCGCAAGGGCTCGGCATCATCGCCCCGTCGCTCCACGACGCGGGGACTCCCGAACAACAGGAGCGGTGGCTCCTCCCGACGCTGCGGGCGGAGATCGCGTGGTCGCTCGGCATGAGCGAGCCGGGCGCCGGCAGCGATCTTGCGAGCCTCAAGACCCGCGCCGTGCTCGACGGCGACCGGTTCATCGTCAACGGGCAGAAGGTCTGGACGTCGGGAGCCCACCACTCCGACTGGTGCATGTGCTTCGTCCGTACCGATCCCGACGTGCCCAAGCACAAGGGCATCAGCGTGCTCATCATCGACATGCGTTCCCCGGGTGTCGAGGCCCGTCCCTTCGCGGAGCTGACCGAACCCGACTACATGGACTTCAACGAGGTGTTCTTCACCGACGTCGAGGTCCCGAAGGAGCACCTCCTCGGCGAGCTCAACCAGGGCTGGGGACTCACTCAGGTGTCGCTCGGTCACGAGCGAGCGATGCTCTGGATCGACCTCGCCCAGGATCTCGACCGCGGCCTCGACGCGTTGATCGCGATGGGTTCCCAGCTCGGCCCCGACGGACGACCGCTCCGTGAGGATCTGCGCTTCCGCGACGCGGTCGCCCGGTTCCACGTCGACTCCCAGGCGCTGCGCCTCATGGGCTACCGCGGGTTCTCGAAGTTCATGCGCGGCCGCGCGGCGCCCGAGCACTCGCTCCTCAAGCTGTACGGCAGCGAGGCGCTCCAGGAGCTGCTTCTGACCGCGGCCGAGTACCAGGGTGTCGATCTGCTCGACACCAGCTTGCGGGGCCCGAAGATGTGGCGCGAGGGAGCGTGGATCATCGCGTTCCTGCGGTCGTTCTCCGGGACGATCCCCGGAGGGACGAGCGAGATCCAGCGCAACATCATCGCCGAGCGCGTGCTGGGCCTCCCGCGCGCCTGACGCCCGCGATCCTCGAGGGGGAGCCGAGATGGAGCTGAGTGCCGACGACATCGCACGCATGCGCACACCGCTCTGGGAGCAGGCGAAGGCGGCGATCGCGCGGGGCGAACCGGAGGTGGCCGCGGAGCTGATCGACCGGGCGGTCGCGCAGTGGTCGTCGCTCAAGGACTACTCGATCAACTGGATCACGACACTGCTCACCTTCATCGGCGACGAGCTCGGTGAGGAGGCCGTCGAGCGCGCGCTGCGCAAGACGGGCGACGAGTTCGTCGCACCCCGTCGCGACACCGGTACCGACTGGGACACTCTCCCGGCGGCGGTGCGTGCCAAGGTGATCGCGCGGGCGATGCTCGGGAACATGGGCGAGGTGGAGGTCGACGAGGACGACGAGAAGATCGTCCTGTCGTTCCGCTGTGGGAGCGGCGGCAAGCTCATCGACGACGGGCGCTACGAGGGCGAGCACGCGTACATGACGCTGCGCGAGCGATCGGGCCGGACGTTCGACCGCGACGCGCTCTGGGTGTACTGCGCACACTGCTCGGTGAACAACGAGATCCAGCCGGTGGAGTGGGGCGCGGCGCCGACGAGCATCGAGTACCCGCCCGAGCGTCCCGGAGAGCCTTGCGTGCACCACATCTACAAGGACACCGCCGACATCCCCGACGAGGCGTACGAACGCATCGGCAAGGAGCGTCCGCCTTCATGAGCGCGCGCTTCATGAGCGCGCGCTTCATGAGCGCGCGGCGCGCTCCTTGAGCGTCCGGCACGCCCCATGAGCGTCCGGCGCGACCGGGCCCGCGAGGCGGCGCTTGTCGGCCTGGGGTCGCTCGTGGCGGCAGGCGCGTTCACGTGGCCGCTGGCTCTGCACCTCCAGTCGCGCGCGCGCGACCTCAAGGACACGCTGTTCCAGGCGTGGACCATCGACTGGGTGCAGTACGCGATCACGCACGGCAAGAGCGTCTACGACGCGAACATCTTCGCCCCGCAGCAGACGACGCTCGCCTATTCCGACACGCTCCTCGGGATCGCGATCCCCACGCTCCCGCTCCGCTGGCTCGGGATGAGCCCGATCGGGGTGCTCAACGCGTCGCTGATCCTCGGGTTCGCGGCGTCGGCCGCCGCGGCCTACCTCTTCGTGCGGATGGTCACCGGCTCGCGGACCGCCGCGGCGATCGGTGGTGCCGTGTACGCCTTCGGGCCGTTCGGTGCGCTGGCGGCACGACACCTCCACGTCGCCGTGCGTCCCGGCATCCCGCTCGCAGCGGCTGCGGCCTGGTGGCTCGCCGCGCGCGCCCGCGAGCGGCGCTCGACCGTCGCGCCCGCAGTCGCACTCGTGGCCGTCGTCGCCTGGCAAGGGACCGTGTCCTTCTACCCGGCGACGTATGCCGTCGGCGCCGCCGCGATCGTGTTGATCGTCCGACTGCGCGACCGCCGCTCGATCGTCACCGGGCTGCTTGCCGTCGGCGCCTGCGGGGCGGTCCTGGCACTGCTCGCGATCCCCAACCTCGAGATCGGGGCGCGTGACCCGAGCTACGAGTTCGGGCTGGACACCTTCGGGCCGCTCGGCGCGAACTTCCTGCGCACCGAGCCCGGCATCTCCATCTGGGGACCCATCCTCGGTGTGGGCGATGGCGACGCCCTCAAGAGCGGCGTCTTCCCAGGCGTGACGGTGCTCGCGCTGGCACTCTGGGGCGCGATCCGCGGCTGGCGCCGCGCGGGGAGGAGCCGCACGATCGTGATCACCGGCCTCGCCCTCACCGCGGTTGGCGCGACGCTCGCGATCGGGACGTCCGACGTCGGCATCCGCCAG
>JBKJJI010000345.1:0-3104 GCA_046598115.1 Acidimicrobiia bacterium
CGCGTGCTCGTCGCCGGACCCAACTTCGGCACCGGCTCGTCGCGCGAGCACGCGCCATGGGCGCTCGAGGACTACGGGTTCGAGGCGATCATCTCGCCCCGCTTCGCCGACATCTTCCGCAACAATTGCCTGAAGATCGGTCTCGTCCCCGTCGAGCTGCCCCAAGAGGTCGTCGACCGGATCATGACGGCGCTCGAGGACGATCCCTCGCTCGAGATCGTCGTCGACGTCGTCGACCGCCGCGTCGCGGTCCCCGCGCTCGACATCGACGAGCCGTTCGCCCTCGACGACTTCCACCACTACCGGCTCGTCCAGGGCCTCGACGACATCGGCATCACCCTCGGCCACACCGACGACATCGGTTCCTACGAGCAGACCCGCGCCGCCTGGCTCCCCAGCGCGCGCCCGGGCGACTGACGAGCCGTCAACCGCTCCGACGCGAAGGACCGCGCCGCGCTCACGACCCGGGCTTGACCCCCGCCAAGAGGGCGATCTCGCGCCACTTGTAGTGGCAGTCGACCTGGGTGAACCCGAGGTCGCGCAACCAGCCGAGCTGCGCATCGACCGACGCGAGCTTGTTCGACGGGTCGTCCTGCTCGATGGACTGGCCGATCGAGTGCAGGAACGCCTCGTGCAGCTCCGGCGTCGGTGACGCTACGTGCTCGAGGTTGCAGAACACGCCACCAGGACGCAGCCGGTCGAGCACCTCGCCGTAGAGCGCGCGCTTGCGTTCGTCGTCGACATGGTGGATCGCGAACGCCGACACGACCGCGTCGAACGGCCCCCACCCATCCGGCAGGGGCTCGTCCAGGTCGTGCTCGACGACGGTGACGTTCGGTGCGTCGGCAAACCGGGTGCGGACGCGCTCGAGCATCACAGGTGAGAAGTCGCACGCCGTGGCCACGACCGACGGGACGGCTTCGATGACGCGCCCGACGACCTCACCGTCACCGCAGCCGAGGTCGAGGACCGTCGCCACGGCGGCGGGCACGTGCTCCATGAGGTGCTCATAGGCCACCTCGCGCCACGGGAACGTCCGCCGGCGGTCGAGGTAGCCCTGCACGTGCTCGGACTCCGACCACAGGTTGACGTCGTCCGTGCTGGTCATGGCCCGACGACCTGCTCACGGGTCTCGGCCCGTTCGCGCAGCCGCACGATCTTGTTCACCGCGTTGAGGTACGCGCGGGCCGAGGCTTCGACCACGTCGGTCGACACGCCGCGCCCCGACGCCTTGTAGCCCTCCGACTCGAGGAAGGCGACCACATCACCCAGGGCATCCCGGCCACCGGTGACCGACGACACCTTGAAGTCGAGCAGCGTCCCCGTCACGCCGGTCGCGGTGGCGATCGCGGTGATGGCGGCGTCGATCATGCCATTGCCCTCGGCCTCGCCGGTGGCCTCGCCATCGCCATCGCGCAGCACGACCCGCGCCGTTGGCGTCTGCACCGTCCCGCCGACGAGTTCGAGGCTCACGAGGTCGAAGCGGTGGACCGCACCGGCGCCGATCTCCTCGGCGACGATCGCCTCGAGGTCGGCCTCGGTGGTCTCGACCTTGCGGTCGGCGAGCTCCTTGAACCGCCGGAACGCCTGGTTGAGGGCATCGCCCTGCACGTGCAGGCCCATCTTCGCCAACGTGTCGACGAAGGCGTGACGCCCTGAGTGCTTGCCCATCACGATCTGGGCCGCCTCCTGGCCGACGGTCGACGCGTCGATGATCTCGTAGGTCTCGCGGTCCTCCAGCACCCCGTGCTGGTGGATCCCGGCCTCGTGCGCGAAGGCGTTGCGGCCCACGACCGCCTTGTTGTACTGAACGGGGTAGCCGGTGAGCCGGGACACGAGCCGGGAGGTGCGCGACAGCTCCTCGGTGCGGATCCCGACCTCGACCGTGCCGAAGTAGTCGCCCCGGGTCTTGATCGCCATGACGATCTCCTCGAGTGCCGCGTTGCCTGCACGCTCACCGAGCCCGTTGATCGCGCACTCGATCTGACGGGCTCCGGCGGCGACCCCCGCCAACGAGTTCGCCACCGCCAGGCCCAGGTCGTTGTGGCAGTGGGTGGAGACGATGTAGTCGCCCCGCACCTTCTCGAAGACGTATGCGATCAGCTTCCCGAACTCCTCGGGCACGCCGAACCCCACGGTGTCGGGGATGTTCAGCGTGGTCGCGCCCGCATCCACGGCAGCCTGCAGGACCGCGCACATGAAGTCGGGGTCGGACCGGCTGCCGTCCTCGGGCGAGTACTCGATGTCGTCGCAGTACGACTTCGCCCGGGCGACCCCCGCCACGACCTCGGCCAGGACCTGCTCCTCGGTCATCCGCAGCTTCTTCGCCATGTGGATCGGCGACGTCGCGATGAAGACGTGGATGCGGGGCTTCGCGGCGTGACGCACCGCCTCCCACGCCCGGTCGATGTCCTTGAAGCCGGTGCGCGAGAGGCCGGCGATGACCGGACCGCTCACGTGCTTGGCGATCGCCTCCACGGCCTCGAAGTCGCCGTCGCTCGCGATGGGGAACCCGGCCTCGATCACGTCGACGCCCAGGCGCGCGAGCTGCTCGGCGATCTCCAGCTTCTCGGCGACGTCGAGCGAGATGCCCGGTGACTGCTCGCCGTCGCGCAACGTGGTGTCGAAGATGCGTACCTGGTCGCTCATGGCTCGCTCGCTCTCGGTTCTCGGTGATCGCATGGGGCTGTGGCGGATGGGTCTTTGGTGGGCGGTTCCGGCAACGAAAAACCTCCCCGGCCCGAAGGCACGAGGAGGCGACTCGCGAGCACCGGAAGGTGCTCGCGACTACGTAAGAAGGAGGCTGGTGCTGATGGCGATGCGCGCTACTTCCGACATGGTCCGACCATCTTGACGGCTCCTCGACGCGTTGGCAAGTCACTTCACCACTTCTGCGCGAGACTCGTCGCATGGCCAAGCGATCATGGGTTCGACGCGCCCTCGGTGCAGGAGTGCTCGCCGGTGCTGCGTATGCGATCTGGCGCGCGATCGAGGCCAACCGCCCCGCGGGTGACACTGACTGGGAGCCCCAGCCGTTCCCGTTCCCTCCCCAGCCGCGCGCGTCGGAATCGTCGTCCCAGGTGCCCTCGGCGGCGTCGAAACAG
>JBKJJI010000331.1:0-7737 GCA_046598115.1 Acidimicrobiia bacterium
ACGGCCATCATCAGCCGTGTCGCCTTCTCCCGCGAGTAGCCGAACAGCTTCTGCAGCACGAAGACGACGTACGACATGAGGTTCACCGGGTCGTTCCAGACGATCACGATCCACGGCTTGTCGGTCGCGACGACATCGTCGAGCTCTGGGTCGGCAACGGCCGGCTCCGCGATCTCGACCGGCATCGGCGCGACGGCGGAAGGGCTCGTCATGCACGCAGCTCCGTCGCCATCTTCGAGAGGAGCGCGTTGACGAACCGACCCGAGTCCTTCGTGGAGTAGCGACGGGCGAGCTCCACGGCCTCGTCGATCACGATGGCGGTCGCGAGGTCGGGCTCCCATCCCAGCTCGTAGCCGCCGATCCGCAGCACGGCCCGGTCGACCGCGGGCATGCGCTCGAGGGTCCAGTTCTCGGAGAGCCGTGAGAGCAGTCGGTCGAGCTCGACCTGGTGCTCCCCCACCCCACGCACGAGACGCTCGGCGTAGGGATCGGGATCGACGACGAGCTCCGCGAGCAGCGCGTCGACCGTCTTGGATCTCGTCTCGAGCTCGTAGCAGAGCTCGAGCGCCCGTTCACGAGCTTCGCGTCGCGTCGCCACCGTGTGCCTCCCGCGTCAGGCGCGGGCGAGGTACTCCCCGGTGCGGGTGTCGACCTTCACGACCTCGTTGGGCTCGATGAACAGCGGTACCTGCACGACGAGGCCGGTCTCCAGCGTCGCGGCCTTGCGGGCACCCGAGACCCGGTCGCCCTGCACGCCGGGCTCGGTCTCGGTGACCATGAGCTCGACCGCGGCCGGGAGCTCGACCCCGACGACCTTGTCGTTGTGGACCGGCAGGACGGCGACGTTCCCCTCCTTGAGGTACCCGACGGCGTCGCCCAAATCGGCGACCTCGACGTGGAGCTGCTCGTAGTTCTCGTTGTCCATGAACACGAGCGCGGAGCCCTCGCGGTAGAGGTACTGCATCTCGCGCTTGTCGATGACCGCCATCGGTACCTTCTCGTCGGCACGGAAGGTGCGCTCCAGCACGGCGCCCGAGCGGAAGTTCTTGAGCTTGGTGCGCACGAACGCGCCGCCCTTGCCCGGCTTCACATGCTGGAATTCGATCACGGTCATGAGGCCCTCGGGGAGGTCGAGTGCCATCCCGTTCTTCAGGGCGTTCGTGGAGACGTTCATCGTCTGCTTCGTTCTTCCGGTGAGGGGACGGGGCCCGGGCGCTCGGCCGGGGTGTCGCGGTGGGTCGGTTGCCGGGCCTGCCCGATGGCGCGGCGTCGGCCGGACGCCGCGATGCTCAGACTTCGACGAGCAACGTCTTCGGGAACTCGGTGAGCGCATCGGCGCCCGTCGCCGTGACCACGACCGTGTCCTCGAGCCGCACACCCCCGACGCCGGGCAGGTACACGCCGGGCTCGACCGTCACCACGACGCCAGCGTCCAAGGTACCAGAGGACGTCTTGGCAACCCGGGGTGCCTCGTGGATCTCGAGACCGACACCGTGACCCGTACCGTGCGAGAACAGCTCGCCCCAACCCGCCACCTCGATGACGGCACGGCTGGCCCGGTCGACGGCCGCGCACTCGACGCCGGCCGCCACCGCAGCGCGTCCGGCCTCCTGACTCTCCCGGACGACGTCCCAGAGGCGACGGGCGTCGGCGCCAGGATCCCCGACGCTCACGGTGCGCGTCATGTCGGAGCAGTAGCCGTCGACGATGCACCCGAAGTCGATCACGACGAGCTCGCCGGGCTCCACGGCGCGGTGACCGGGCCGTGCATGCGGCATCGCACCGTTGGGTCCGGACGCCACGATGGTGTCGAAGCTCGTACCCGACGCGCCGCGCTCGCGCATGGCGACCTCGAGTGCGAGTGCGAACTGCTGCTCGCTGGGCCGGTCGGCCAGCATCGGCAACGTCGCCCGCAGGGCATCGTCGGCGATCGCGCACGCGGCCCGGATCCGGGCGACCTCCCCCGACTCCTTCACCCGACGCAGCCCCTCGACGAGATCCTCGGTGGCCACGAGCGTGCGGCCCTCGAGCGCGTCGGCGAACGCACGCTGCTGGGACCACGTGACACCGTGCGCCTCGAGGCCGACGCGCGACCCCGACGTGCACCGTTCGGCGATTCGCTCGAGCTGGAGGGTCTGGGATGCGACGATGTCGATCGACGCATCGACGCCGGCAGCCTCGATCTGCTCGTGCGACTGGGTCGTGTAGCGACCGTCGGTGAGGAGGAGCAGCCCGTCGGGCGTCACCAGCACCACCCCGGCCGAGCCCGTGAACCCGGTGAGGTATCGGACGTTCGGGAGCCTCGTGACGACCAGCGCATCGCATCCGGCGTCGGCCAGCTGGGACCGGAGCCGCGCCGCGCGACCGGCGACGTCCATCGCCAGAAGTACTGGCGCCGGAAGTACTGGCGCCGGAAACGCTGGCTGCGGGAGCACTGGCTCCGAGAGCCCGGTCGCGGTCGTCACGCGATGCGGCCGATGGCGGCTTCGAGCGCCAGTCGGTAGCCCGCCCGACCGAACCCGGCGACCGTGCCCGTGACGTAGGGCGCGACGACCGAGCGTCGTCGCCACTCCTCTCGCGACGACGGGTTCGAGAGGTGCAGCTCGACCTTCACCCCGTCGAACGTCGCGAGGGCGTCGGCCAGTGCGTACGAGTAGTGCGTCAGCGCGCCCGGGTTCACGACGATCGCCGCGCACCTGCCGCGTGCCCCCTGGATGGCGTCGACCAGATCGCCCTCGTGGTTCGATTGGACGTGCTCGAGCGAATGGCCGGCTGCCTCCGCTGTGGCGCGCGCGTCCGCCACGCAGTCGTCGAGGGTGTCGGTGCCGTAGATCTCCGGCTCGCGCTCGCCGAGCAGGTTGAGGTTCGGTCCCGACAGCAGGAGGATCGTCGCCATGGACCTTCAGCCTCCCACGCCTCGTCCGGCGCCGGGCGCGACCCCGACGGCCGCGAACGCTGCGTCCAGGGCCCGATCCGGCGGATCGTCGACCATCGTGAGACCGTCGGGCCCCGGGAGCACGAAGGTGAGGCCTCCGGTCGCCTTCTTGTCCCGGCGCATCACGTCGACGAGGTCGGCCCGTGAGACGCCTCCGGGGACCATCACCGGGAGGCCGAGGCCGGCGACCACGCCCTGAACCCGGTCGACCGCGTCGAGGCCGACACGCTCGATCGCGTGCGCGAGGTGGACGTCGAACACCAAGCCCACCCCGACCGCCTCGCCGTGCGGCATCGGGCTCCCGCCGGACTGCGCGGCCGTGGTCGTCTCCAGCGCATGCGCGAAGGTGTGCCCGAAATTGAGGACGGCGCGTCGGCCCGACCGCTCGTGCGGATCGTCGCCGATGACAGCGGCCTTGATCGCGACCCCACCCGCGACGAGCGCAGCCAAGGCGTCCGGATCCCGTGCGAGCACCGCGTCGGTGCGCAGACGCAGCAGGTCGACGATCTCTCTTCCCTCGGGCATCGACGCGTACTTGGCGATCTCACCGAGACCGCTGCGGAAGTCGGGCATCGGCAGGGTCGCGAGGAACGCCGTGTCGCAGACCACGGCGATCGGCTGGTGGAACGCGCCGACGAGGTTCTTGCCCTCGGGGAGGTTGACGGCCGTCTTGCCGCCGATCGCGGCGTCCACCTGCGCCAGCAGGCTGGTCGGGACCTGCACCACCGCGACGCCGCGGTGATAGGCCGAGGCGGCGAACCCGGCCGTGTCGCCGACGACACCCCCACCGAGCGCCACGACCACGTCGTCGCGCAGCAGCCCACCGACCGCGAACGCCCGGCAGAGCTCCTCGACGGTGGCGAGCGTCTTGGCCGACTCCCCGTCGCCCATGGAGACGATCCACGGGTCCGGGCCGAGCGCGTCGCCGAGCGTGTCGCCGAGCGCTTCGAACAGGTGGGCCTGGGTCACGACGACCACCCGCCGTCGCCCGGCCACGAGGTTCGAGAGCTCGGCAACCACCCCGGCGCCGACGATGACGTCGTAGGGTGGGTCGACCGCGACGGTCACGCGACGCATCGGTCGACCTCCGTCAGCACCGCATCGACGACCTGCTCGACGTCGCACTCGTCGGTGGTCACCACCGCGTCGGCCACCGATGCGTAGAGGTCGGACCGGAGCACGGCGAGCCGTTCGAGCTGCGGCTCGGCTGGTCCACCGCGCAGGAGGGGCCGGTCGTCGCCCGCACCGACCCGCGCCGCGAGCCGGTCGGACGCCGCCTGCAGCCACACCACGAAGCCGTGCGCGGTGAGTGCAGCCCGGTTCGCGGGGTCGAGCACCGCACCTCCTCCGCACGCGATCACGATCGGCTCGGGTGCCGCGCACGCGTCCTCGACCGCGGTGTGCTCCAGCGCGCGGAAGGCGGTCTCCCCTTCCGTGGCGAAGATCTCGGCGACCGTGCGCCCGACGACCGCTTCGACGAGCTCGTCGGTGTCGACGAACGTGCGTCCGAGGCGTGCTGCGCACCGACGTCCGACTGTCGTCTTGCCCGCACCCATGAGGCCCACGAGGACGAGGTGCCGGGGAGCGTCGCTCACCGCAGGGAGGCCCGGTACGCGTCGTGGTTGCGCACGACCTCGTCGAGCGAGTCCCCACCGAACTTGCGGAGCGCCTCCCCCGCGAGCACCAGCGCAGTCATCGTCTCGGCGACGACGCCGGACGCGGGCACAGCGGTCACGTCGGTACGCTCCTTGAAGGAGACCGTCTCCTCCTTGGTCTCGACGTCGACCGTGCGCAGCACCGGCCGGTTCAGCGTGGCGAGCGGCTTCATCGCCAGCCGGGCGACCAGCAGACCACCGGTCGTCATGCCACCCTCGATCCCGCCGGCGCGTGCCGAGGCGCGCGTGTAGTCGGAGGCAGCCTCGTCCCAGAGGATCTCGTCGTGCGCCTCGCTCCCGAGCTGGCCTGCGGTGACGAAACCGTCGCCGATCTCCACGCCCTTCATCGCCTGGATGCTCATGAGCGCCTGGGCGAGGAGCCCGTCGATGCGGCGGTCCCAGTGGACGTGGGAGCCGAGGCCGGGCGGGACACCGTACGCGAGCACCTCGACGACCCCGCCGAGGGAGTCGCCTGCCTTCGCGGCGGCCTCGACGGCGGCGACCATGGCGGCTTCGGCGTCGCGGTCGAAGCAGCGGACGGGCGACTCGTCGATGGCGGCTAGGTCGTCGATCGTGGGACGCACCTCGCTCGTGGTCCGGGCTGCCCCCATCGCGACGACGTGGCTCAGCACCTCGACGCCCAGGTGGCGGAGGAGGAGCTTGGCGAGCGTCCCGGCGACGACCCGCGCGGCGGTCTCCCGCGCGCTCGCGCGTTCGAGCACGTTGCGGGCGTCGTCGAAGCCGTACTTCTGCATCCCGACGAGGTCGGCGTGACCGGGCCGCGGCTGGCGCAGCGGCTTCTCGGTCGCGCCCGGTGCCGGCGACATCTCCTCGATCCACTTCGGCCACTCGGTGTTGCGGATCACGACCGCGACCGGCGAACCGAGTGTGGTGCCGTGCCGGACACCGCCGACGATCTCGAGCTCGTCGAGCTCGAAGCGCATCCGTGGCCCGCGGCCGAACCCGAGGCGACGGCGCGCCAACTCGGCGGTCAGGTCGTCGATGACGATGGGAAGTCCCGCGGGGAGCCCCTCGACGATCGCGACCAGGGCCGGACCGTGGGACTCGCCTGCGGTCAGGAAACGCAGCACAGCGGGCTCCGGAACGGCGGCAGACCCGAGGATACCGGAGGGGTCGCGCCCGCCCCGGGGATATGCACCGGCACCGGGCGCTGCCTCACGTCCGGTACCAGTCGAGGATCGTGGTGCCGGCGAAGACCGCGGTGATGGTCCCGGCGGCGAGGAACGGTCCGAACGGCACCGGATCGGTGCGGCTGCGGACACCCGACACGAGCAATCCGATCCCGATCACGGCGCCGTACAGGAAGCCGAGGAAGAGCCCGAGCACCGTCTCCCCGGCTCCGAACCACCCGAGCGCGAGACCGAGCACGAACGAGAGCTTCACGTCGCCGAACCCCATCCCGCGTGGCGAGATCAGGTGGAGCACGAAGAACACGATGAACGCCCCGCTCCCGCACGCGAGGGCGGTGAGGAACGTGGTTCCGGCACCGTCGAGGGCGGCCGCACCACCGAGCAGCGCCAGCACGACGATCGTGACCGGGTACACCACCCGGTTGGGGAGCAGGTGGTGGTCGAGGTCGATGACGGACAGCAGCACGAGCGCCGCGGCCAGGAGGAGAAAGGCCGGCAGCTCCCACGTGTCGCCGAGATGCAGGGCGAGCCCTGCCCACAGCGCACCAGTCGTCGCAACGACCAGCCATCCGCGCGGGCGGCGAAGCGCAACGCCCATCTCGGGGTACGGCGGGGGCAACAGCGGCGTGCGTGCGGGGATGCGCTCGACGCCAACGAGCAGCGCAAGCCCGACGGCGAGGCCGACGACCCCAAGCACGGCTGCGAGCGCCGCGGTCATGCGGCCGCGGCCCGCATCGCGTCGAGCGGCGCCGGGTGGCCGGTGAACGCCTCGAATGCGATCGCGGCCTGGTGCACGAGCATCCCGAGACCGTTCACGACCGCCACGCCGCCGGCCGCCGCGCGCGCGAGCAGCGGTGTCTCGGGGGGCGCATAGACCGTGTCGAACACGAGACGGAGGCCGGCCAACGCATCCGATCCGACCGGCACGTCCTCGCCCTGCATCCCGAGCGGGGTGGCGTTGACGAGCACGTCGGCGCCGCGCACGACGTCGTCGAGCGATTCCAGCGTCGAGGAATCCGCGCCGGGGGCGAGCGACGAGACCTCGCGCGAGGCATCAGCACGACGGGCCACCACCGCGACCCGCGCGCCAACCCCGCTGAGCGCGAGGGTGATCGCTCGCGCGGCACCGCCCGCGCCGAGCACCACGACGCGGCTCGTCGACGCGTCGACGCCGACGTCGGCCAGCGATCGGAGGAACCCGTCACCGTCGGTCGAGTCACCCACGAGACGGTCGTCGCGGAGACAGACCGTGTTCACGACGCCCAACAGCTGCGAACGTTCGCTGAGCTCGTCGCACGCACCCGCCGCGTCGTGCTTGTGCGGCATCGTCACGCTGAGCCCGGCGATGCCGAGCGAGCGCATCGCTTCAAGCGCCGCCGCGCCTTTGCCCGCCGGGGTCGGGAACGCGACGAACACCCAGTCGAGGCCGAGCGCCACGTACCCCGCGTTGTGGATCTGCGGCGAGCGGGAGTGCGCGATCGGGTCGCCGATCACGCCCGCGACCCGCGTGGCACCGCGGATCGCCTGGGTCACAGCAGTCCCTTGGCTCGCGCGGCCGCGACGTTGCGGTTGTGCTCGTCGAGCGTGACGGCGAAGACGTGCGTGCCGTTGGCGTCGGCGATGACGTAGTAGATGAACGGCACGTCGGCCGGCGCGAGCGCCGCGGCCAGCGACGCCTGGGTGACGCTCGAGATCGGCGTCGGCGGGAGCGCCGCGATCCGGTACGTGTTGTACGGGGAGTCGATCTCCTTGTCGGCGTTCGTCGGGACCGGCGGGCAGCCGCCCTTCGCGAAGCAGAGGGTCGAGTCGATCTGGAGTGGGATCCCCTGCGCCAGGCGGTTCCGGACCACGGCCGAGATGAGCGGGGCATCCTGGGCGACCCCCGCCTCCGTCTGGATCAGCGACGCCGCGACGACGGCCTGGTACGGCGTGAGCCCGGTCGCGTTCGCGAGCCCCACCGTGTCGGCGATCTCGTCGAAGCGGGCGACGAGGCGAC
>JBKJJI010000016.1:0-4624 GCA_046598115.1 Acidimicrobiia bacterium
GGCGAGCAGCTGCTCGAGGCCCCACATGTGCGCGCCGGTCTTCAGCACCCATCGGTCACGCATGTTGCGCCATCCGAGGTGCTGGAGCTGACGGCGGTGGAACTCGTACACCGGCGCCCAGTCGGCCTCGGTGTCGACCCAGTCCTCGTAGGCCGGGACCCGGAACTGGTTGTGGAACAGGGCGGTGCACATCGACTCGCCCATCATCACGACGCACTCCTGTGAGAGCCGGGCTCCCATCGGGTGCATCGCCTTGAACAGCTCCGATCGCTCGTCGCCGACCGGGATCGTCGCCTGGCACGCTTCGATCCGGGGATCGTCGGCCGCGGTCGCCGCGTCGGGCGGGGGCGACGGGAACATGAGCTCCCAGGTGAGTGGAGCGCGGTTCGCCGGATCCTGGTTGAGGATGTCGTGCAGGATCGTCGTGCCGGTGCGGGGGAGCCCGATGATGAACACCGGCTTGACGATCTCGACATCGGCGATGCCCGGGAACCGTTCGCGGTCTGCGACGTAGTGCAGCCGGTTCACGAGGTGGAGCAGCACCCGCTCGGTCGCGATGAAAGCGCCGATGTCGTTGAGGTCGGCATCGGCGTTGAGCGAGGCGACGAAGCGGTGCAGTCCGTCGGTGAACTGGCCCGCCCCCGAGGCGTCGTCGCCGAGGTCGGTGGGACCACCCGCGCGTTCCTGCGCGGTCGCGACGAGGGTGTCGGCGTCGAGCGGTGCGGGCATGGCCCGGAGGCTATCGGGGCAGTTCGTCGCTCAGGGCGACGCGGGAACCTCGGCGTCGGCCGTCGGTTCGGCGGCCTGTTCTGGCGGTCGGTCGCGTGCAAGCTCCCGGAGCCGATCGATGCGTTCCTCGAGCAGCAGCGTGCCCGCGAGGCGTCGCCCGCTCCGGGTCTTCGCGCCGGCCGCGACCTTCGACGGGAACTCGATCCACAGCGGTGCCGTCGCGCGCGTGACCCGGTGCACGTTCGACGTGTCGGCGTCGAGCTTCTCGAGTGCGCGCACGAGGGAGAGGGGGTTGCGCGTGAAGCGCACCGCCTCGCGGTCCCGCTCGACACCCTGGTCGCGCAGCGCCCACACCTGGAGCCATTCACCGAAGCGCCGGACCGGCCACCCCAGCAGCGTCTTCAGCAGGTTGTCGTCGTCGCCGTCGACCGCGGAGATCGCACCGCCCGTGAGTGCCACCGTCCAGCTCGACAGCGCCACGTCCCAGCTCCGGATCCGGCTCACCTCGTAGGCGAGCACCGCCTCCAGCTCGTCGCGGCTGAGCCCCGGCTCGAGGCCGGTCGTGATCCCGACGATGGCCGTCGCCGGGCGGGTACCCACGCCGAAGGAGTTCGGTGCCGGATCGTCGATCACGGCGAAGCGGGGAGGCGGGATGTCGGCGGCGATGGCGAGCCCCTCCAGCAGGTTGCGGACCTTCACGTGGTCCGCGCCGTCGCTGATGGTCGCGCCGGTCTCGGTGAGGACCTGCCGCTCGAGGCGCCGCCGCGCGAACGGGATCCGCACCAGCCCGATCACGAGTCCGACGACGAACGAGCCCGCGGCAACCGCGCCGAGCCCGATGCCGATCGAGCGCGATCGCGAGCACGTAGTTGAGCGTGGCGAACACGACGAGCAACACGATCCGGACCCGGTTCCGTCGAGCGAACAGGTCGGACTTCTGGGACATCTGCGAGAATCTCGCCACCCGGTGGCCCGGCGCTCCGGCCGCCCGACGGTCACGAGGCGGTGATCGTGAGCGGCGCCAGGGCCCGGAGCGCCATCAGGGGAGGAAGGGAGTGAACCCCTGTTCCACGAAGTCGTCGTCGAAGGCGAGGGCCTGGGCCACGCCGAGCCGGCGCATGAGCTCGAACGACGTCCAGTCGACGAGGCTGACCTCGCGTCGATCGGCAGCCAGGAGCGCGCTCACCGCCCGGCCGTGGAGCTCGGCGTCGACCCAGTGCGTGGTGAGCGACGGAAGCAGACCGTCGTGCAACGCCCGGACTGCAGGCATCCCCAGTCGGCGCTGCACCAGCGCACTGGTCTCGACGATGACCGAGCCGTGGGTCAGACCCTCGGTGCGGCCCGAGGCGATCTCGTCGAGGAGGCGGTTCCAGCCGGCGGCGGCGCCGGTGTGGTGCAGGTCGTCGACGTCGAGGGCCGCGTAGAGGGCCGAGGTGTCCACGAAGACGGGCTCGGTCACGACGAGAACGCGTCGTCGAGTGCGTCGTCGTGGTGCTCGCTCGTGTCGTGCACGCCGGATCGGAAGGCACCGAGGACCGTCCGGGCCCGCTCCGCACGCGATGCGCGGGATTCGGCGGCGAGGAGCAGGTCGAGCGCCTCGCGGAGCAACGCGGCTTGGGACTGCTGGCGCAGCGCCGCGAGGCGTCGCAGACTCTCGGCCTGCGCCTCGGTCATGGAAATCTGGGTGCGGATCATGCCCCATGATAACAAGACACGCCATCATGATGGCGAACCCGCCGTTCAGGCGCGGCGCACGTCGCCGGCGAGGTACGCGGGGACCTGGCCCATCTCGCCGTCCTGGAAGTCACGGATCGCCTGGCGGATCTCGTCCTCGGTGTTCATCACGAACGGCCCGTAGTGCGCGACCGGCTCACCGATCGGCTGCCCGCCGAGGAGCAGCACCTCGAGCGGCTCGGTCGCCCGGTCCGGAGCGGTGCGGGCCGCGCGCACGACCACGACGTCGCCGGGGCCGAACTTGGCGAGCTGGTGCGGGCCGATCGGCTGGGAGTCGGTGCCCACGCTCCCCTCACCGGACAGCACGTAGGCCATCGCCGAGTAGGACGGATCCCAGGGGACGCGCAGCTCGGTGCCGGGCGGCAGGGTCGCATGCGCCAACGTGATCGGAGTATGGGTGTCGCCGGGGCCCGCGTGCGCGCCGATCCGCCCCGCGACGAGCCGCACGGTCCCGGCGCCGTCGTCGGTGCCGAGCAGCGTGAGATCCTTCGCCTCGATGCCCTGGTAGCGGGGCGACGTCATCTTCTGCGAGGCGGGGAGGTTCACCCAGAGCTGGATGCCGTGGGAGTACCCACCCGACTCGAAGACGCGCATGCTCGGCAGCTCGTCGTGGAGCAGGCCGCGGCCGGCGGTCATCCACTGCGTGTCGCCCTCACCGATCGTGCCGCCGCCGCCCGCGGTGTCGGTGTGCTCGATCTCGCCGTCGAGGACGTAGGTGACGGTCTCGAACCCGCGGTGCGGGTGCCACGGCGCGCCCTTCGCGGTGCGAGGCCCCCAGGTGATCGGGCCCATCTCGTCGAGGAGCAGGAACGGGTCGATGTCGGCGAAGTCGAGGCCCGCGAACCCCCGCCAGACCGGGAAGCCCGCTCCTTCGGTGGCCCGGACCCCCCGGGTCACCGACAGCACGGGCCGCACGTCACCCTTCGCCGGATCCACCGGCGCCAACGCGCTCGGGTCGTCGACGGTGATCGCAGGCATCGGTTGCTCCTCGGACTGGGCGTCCTGGGTACAACGACCTGCGCGGACCGCGCATTCCGCCCGTCGTCCGGACCGGGCGCGCCCGGCCGCGAGCCGAGCGTCAGCCGGTGAAGCGAGGTGCGGTGGCCACGGCAGTCGCCGCGCACGGACGACTCGACGGCCAGGACGGCGCCGTGTGCAGCACACTGACGAGGTGACGGCGCGCGCCCTGACGTGACGCCAGTGGAGGCCAGCGTGAACATCCGAGAGCGCCACCCGGTAATGCTCGCTCACGAGTCGGAGCGTCGTGAGAAGGCCCAGCTCCGGCTGGCGGACGCGATTACCCGGTTCGCTGGCTCGATGACGTTCGTCTACATCCATGCCGTGCTCTTCGGGCTGTGGTGCGCCACGAGTGCGTTCGGTGCCGATCCATTCCCGTTCAACCTCCTCACCATGGTCGTCTCGCTCGAGGCGATCTTCCTCGCCACGTTCGTGATGATCGGGCAGAACCGTCAGGCCGCACTCGCGGCGGAGAAGGCCGACCACGACTACGTCGAGTCCGAGCTCGAGCTCCACGAGAACACACGCCTCACTCGCAACACGTTCACGAACACCCAGTTGATCCACCTGGTCGCGCACGAACTCGGGATCGCCGACGCTGACATCCAGCGCGCGCTCGCGGCGCCGGAGCCCGGGCCGGACCGGGGCTGATCGGCGCCTACTGCAGCAGAGTCGCGACCACGTTCACCATGACGGCGACGATGACCGCGCCGAAGAGGTAGGCCAGCAGCGCCTGTCGGATGACGGTGCGTCGGATGCGCGGATCCTGGACGTCGGTGTCGGCCACCTGGAATGTCATGCCCACCGTGAACGCCACGTACGCGAAGTCCTGGTAGTCGGGTGGCTGGGGTGCCTTGAAGTCGATGCCACCGACCGGCTCGACGTAGTACGCGTGCGCGTAGCGGAGGGCGAACACCGTGTGCACGACGGCCCACGACAGCACGACCGTCACCACCGCAACGGCGGTGAGCGCCACCTTCGCGCCGCCCGAGGCGTCGGCGGCTCGGGCCAGCTCGGCGCCCACTCCCAGGAGGCTCGTGACGCATGCGATCAACACGAGCGCGTGGGCGGCCAACCGGCTGGAGTCCTCGGTCGTGGCGAACTCGCGGGTCTCGCCGGCATCGAACGACCCGCTCGTCCCCCA
>JBKJJI010000113.1:0-4578 GCA_046598115.1 Acidimicrobiia bacterium
GGCGGGACCGCCGGTCCGGGCCGAGGCGAGGAAGCTGATGGCGCCCGAGCGTTGGGTGGCGGCCTCGATGCGCGCGACGACAGAAGTCACGGCTGCTCGGACCTCGATGGGCGCCCGGGGGTTACCTCCGGGCCGCGTGCCGCGGATCGCGTCGTCATCCGGCCCCCGTCATCCGGCCCCCCGAGGCTCGGCGTCGCATCGGCGATGCGGCCGCGGCTCAGGCTCGCGCGGCCCCGTCGTCGCGCGCCAGCGCCGCGGCGGGATCGGCGAAGAACCGGGAGCGGGGCAGGACGCGGTCGGCGCCGGCGGATCGGGCGGCCTCGAGGACCGGGCCGTCGACATGGGGTCCGAAGGCGACGATGAACGCGTCGGGAGCGAGGCGGCGCACGGCGCCGACGGCCGCTGCGTGGCGGCCGAGGTCGACCACGACGGTGTCGGCGTCGACCGCACCGGCGGGTCCCGATGCCCAGGTGATCGGCTCGAGGGCCGCGAGACGGGAGCGGTCCATGAGGTCGTCGACGAGCGCGACGACCCGTACGGACCCCGGCTGGGTCATCCGGTCGCGCCGGATGGCGGCGTCGTCGGCGCAGCGGCCTCCAGGCCCCGGCGCCCGAGCAGCACGAGCCACGCTGCGCCGAGCACACCTGCGAGCAACGACGCGGCGAGCACGCCGATCTTGGCCTCGTCGAGCAGTTCGCCACCGAACGACAGGTTGGCGACGAAGATCGAGACGGTGAAGCCGATGCCCGCGAGGATCCCGGCGCCGACCACGTGCGCGCTGCCGACGCCGTCGGGGAGGCGTCCGATGCCGAGGCGGTGCGCACCGAGTGCGAAGACGCTCACGCCGATCGCCTTGCCGACGACGAGGCCCGCGATCACACCCCAGGTGATCGCGCTCCCCGCGGCCCGCTCGATCGAGTCCCCGCCGAGCACGACCCCCGCGTTGGCGAGCGCGAACAGCGGCACGATGAGGAAGCTCGTCCACGGGTGGATGCGGTGCTCGAGCACCTCGAGCGGCCCTGCCTCGGGCCCGCGGGTCACCGGGGTCAGTAGCCCGAGCACGACGCCGGCGATCGTCGCGTGGATGCCCGACTCGTGGATGCAGATCCACAGGACGACGCCCGGGAGCAGGTAGACCCAGGGGCTCATGACACCGAGACGGCGCAACACGAGGACGCCGACGATCGCCGCGGCCGCGCCGATGAGCCACACCGGTTCCATGTCCGACGTGTAGAAGACGGCAATCACGAGGATCGCGCCGACGTCGTCGACGATCGCGAGTGTGAGGAGGAACAGCTTGAGGCCGCTCGGCACGCGGGGGCCGAGCAGCGCGAGCACGCCCAGCGCGAACGCGATGTCGGTCGCCATCGGGATGCCCCAGCCGCGCCCCCCGACGCCACCTGCGTTGAAGGCGACGAAGATGAGCGCCGGGACGACCATCCCTCCGACCGCACCGAGGACGGGGAGTGCGGCTGCGCGCGGGTCGCGCAGGCCACCCTCGACGAGCTCGCGCTTGATCTCGAGGCCGATGACGAAGAAGAACAGGACCATGAGCGCGTCATTGACCCACTTCACCAACGTCTCGCTGATGGCGAGATCGCCGATCCCCAGGGTGAGGTGCGTCTTCCAGAGGTCGTGGTACGACGTGGCGTCGACGTTGGCCCAGACGAGCGCAGCGGCCGCGGCAACGAGGAGTGCGATCCCCGAGAGGACCTCGACCGACACGAACTCGGTCCCCTGCGTGGGGAGGTACCGCGAGATCCGTGGGACGTGGATCCGGCGTTGGGGCATCGGAGCTCCTGTGGGCGCGACGGAATGGAGACGCCGACCAGGCTTCCCGGCACACCAGGCTTCGATGGTACCGGTTGGCCTGACGCAGGCGTGCAACCAGAAGCCGGTACCGTGTTGCACCACGAAGGGGGACGCGACGTGACCGCACCCATGGACGACCGCCAGAAGCGAGCAGTGATCGCCGTCGTGTCGATCTTCGCGGGCGGGATCGCGTTGATCGTGCTGCTCATCGTGCTCGCCGGCGGCGACGACACCAAGAGCGTCGACACGGCATCGGATCGCACGACCACGACCTCGACCTCGACGACGACGCTGCCGCCCACGACCACGACGCTGGCTCCCCCCACCTTGCCCCCGACGGCTCCGCCCACCACACCGCCCACCGCGTCGCCCACGGTCATTGTGATCCCGCCGACGGCGCCCCCGACGACGGCGTCCACCTCGGCGCCGACCTCCTCCACGAGCAGCACGTCGTCGACGAGCCCGACGACCACCACCACGCAGCCGGCCGCGATCGTCGACCTCCAGAACGCGCTCGAGGTGCTCCTCAATGGCGGGGTCGCACCGGATCCGGGGACGCCCCCGCGTGTCGCGGTCGACCTCGATCCGACAGTGCGCCTCCGAGTCACGTGGGCCCTCGACCCCACGCTCGACGCGGAGGCACAGAAGCTCGCGGTGCGTCAGGAGGCGTTCGACATCCTCGAGGCCATCCAGGCGGCCGCGCTCGCGGGCGACGAGAAGATCGTGCTCCGCGCGACCCTGCCGGACCCCGACACCGGTGAGCCCCGTCGGGTCGTCCGGCTCGAGTTCGAGCGGGCGACGCTCGACGGGATCGACTTCGACACCATCGACCCGCAGGACATCTTCTCGTTGGCCGACGACAAGGACATCGACGACTCGCTGAAGATTACGACCTCCATGACCACGACCTCGACGACGTAGCCCCGAGCCAGGGGCCGGAGCGCTAGTGCCGTGATCAGGCGGGGCGTGTCGACCGCGCCGATGCCGCCGGTCGAGATGTCGGCATGCTCCGCCGCGAAGTCGGGGCACATCTTGCAGCCTTCTCTGGTCCACGCGTGGCATTCCTTGAGGGGCACCTCGTGGTACGAGTCGTCCTTCATCCAGATCTGCAGCCGTCCCTTGATGTTCATCTTCTTGATGTCGGCGCGCGCGAGGCCGTACTTGGCTTCGCGCAGCTCGTCGAAGATCGCGTCGTCGAACGTCTTCGAGCACAGCAGACCGATGTTGAGGCTGAGACGACGTGCAACCTTGCCGACCTTGCGCTGGCGCATGATGGCCGGCGACGAGGACTGGCAGCTCACGCCGACGAGGACGATGTCCTTCGAGATCCCGGAGACCTCCTCCGGAGCGCGCACGGGCCCGAAGAGATACTCGTCGGCCTCCGACTCCCACGACCGAAAGCGCGGGCAGGCGCGCGTGCAGGTGGTGCAGCCCTTCTGCCCGTGGGAGCAGTCGTTCGGTCCGAACCCCTCCTCGGTCTGGAAGGGCTTGTAGATCCCTTGGTCGTAGAGGTGGCTCCATTGGAACTTCTCGGGAGGCATCGGCGCAGTCTGCGATGCCCTCCCTAGGCTCGGCCCATGGACGGCTGGCGGGGCCAACGCTTCCTTCGGGTGCTGCTCACGGTCGTGCTCGCGGCCGGCGCACTGGCCGGACTCGTTCGAGCTGGCGCCCTCGGGTCGCGGCTCGTCGCGCTCGACGCCAATCGTGGAGATCTCCGCGCTCGCGCCGCCGACGCGGACGCGTTCGTGCGGACCACCGACGTTGCGATCGGCATCGCCGTCGCCGTGATCGCGCCGCTCTTCGTCGCGTGGATGTGGCGCGCCGCCAAGAACCAGCAGGCGCTCGGCCGTCGCCCCGAGCGCCTCGGCGCGGGGTGGGCGATCGGCGGTTGGTTCGTGCCGCTCGCGAACTTCGCCATCCCGGTGCTCGTCGTGCAGGACCTGTGGCGCGGCAGCGACGCGGCCATCGCCCGGGACGATCCTCGGTGGCGGATCGCCGACCGGTCGTGGCTCGTGGGGTGGTGGTGGGGGATGCTCGTCGTCGGGCTGCTCGCCGTGTCGGGCGAGCGGGCCGACCAGCCGGGGGAGCGCATGGCGGTGCTGGAGCAGGCGAACGTCCTCGCGCTGCTCGGTTCGCTCGGCACCGCGGTCGCAGCCGTGCTCGCGATCCTGGTGGTGCGCGAGCTCACCGCGCGCCAGGATGTGTGCCGGCAGTCGCAGCGCGCGTCCGCCTAGCGCCGACCTCGCCGCACCTTCTTTGGCCCGCCTTCCTCAAACCCGCAAGAGCCGCTCGACCGCGCGGACGGCCTCGTGCACCTTCTCGTCGCCGGCTTCCTGGCTCGTGGCGGCGGCGTCGCGCACGCAGTGGCGGACATGCTCGTCGAGGAGGCCCAGACCGACGCCCTGGAGCGCCTTGGTGACCGCGGCGATCTGGGTGAGCACGTCGATGCAGTACTCGTCGTCGTCGACCATCCGCTGCAGCCCTCGGACCTGGCCCTCGATCCGCCGGAGGCGGGTGCGGTAGCCGTCCTTCGTGAGCGTGTATCCCCTGGTCGTCATCGCACTCCCTCGCCGGATCTCGGCCTCGTCGTCGACACTTGCACTATACCCCCCAGGGGTATAGTGTCCAGCTCGAGGACCAGGCACGAGCAGAGGAGATGCCATGACTCCGACCGGCACCACGACCGGCACCACGACCGGCACCACGACCGGCACCACGACCGGCACCACGACCGGCACCACGACCGGCACCAGTCGTGGTGCCGGT
>JBKJJI010000224.1:0-5729 GCA_046598115.1 Acidimicrobiia bacterium
GCCCGTTGAGCACCCACTCGTCGCCGTCCTTCTCGGCCCGCGTGGTGAACATGGTCGGGTCGGCGCCGGCATGCGGTTCGGTCATTGAGTAACTCGAGAAGATCTCACCGTCGAGCAGCGGACGCAGGTAGGTGGCCTTCTGCTCGTCGGTCCCGTAGTGGGCGATGATCTCGGCGTTGCCGGTGTCGGGCGCCTGGCACCCGAAGGCGCTGGGCCCCCAGCTCGATCGACCGAGGATCTCGTTGATGAGCGCCAGCTTGAGCTGGCCGTAGCCGAGGCCACCGAGGTCGGGACCGAGGTGGCACGCCCACAGGCCCTGCGCCTTCACCTGCTCCTGCATCGGGGCAAGCACCTCCGCGTGCACCGGGTGCGTCTTGTCGTAGACGTAGTGGTGCGGGAAGGCGAGGTCGAGCGGCTCGATCTCGCGCTCCATGAAGTCACGGAGCCAGTCCAGCTTCTCCTGGAACTCGGGCTCGGTCGAGAAGTCCCATGCCATGTCGTGCTCCTGTCTGGAGAGTCGGTCAGGCCGCGATGACTGCGGCGTCGTGACGGATGCCGGTCCCCCCGGTGGGGAGATCGACCTCGCGTGGAGTGAGGTGGACGCGGGTGCCCACGAGCTCGCTGACCTCGGACTCGAACAGCCAGTGCTCGTCGCTCAGGCGCGCGTACGTGCGCACACCGTCGGCCACGTCGCAGACGAGCACCGCCCACTCCGGGTCCCCGTCGCGGCCATGGACGACGGAGTACGCGGCGACGGTCGCCTCGCCCGCGTGGCGCGGCGCGATCGTCGTCGCGGGTTGGGCGTCGAGCTCCGCCTGGACGGCGGCCTGCTCCGGTGGCGCAACCGGTCCGGGGTCGGTGCTGTACACGCCGTAGACGTGCTTCGTCATGTGCATGCCCACGCCACTCACCATCCCGTACGAGCCGGGATCCGAACGCAGCACGTCGACCATCGTCGCGATCGAGTGCGTCATGTAATTGCTGCCCGCGCCCCCGTGGTACGGGAGCCCACCGGTGACGGTCAACGCACGTCGGTCGTCGTCGTCGATCCCGAGCGCATCGCGCGCGAAGTTCACCGAGCTCGCGAAGCAGCTGTAGAGATCGAGGTGCGCGACGTCGTCGATCCCGATGCCGGCACCCCGCAGCGCCTCACCGCTCGCAGCGGCCATCGCCGGCGATCGCCACAGATCGGTGTGCTCGGCGACATAGGTCGGATCGGTCGCGTAGCACCACCCGCGCAGGTAGACCCGTTGGTCGGCCGGCACCCCGAGCGCGTCGGCACGCTCGTGGCTCGCGACGAGCAACGCCGACGCCATGTCGACATCCATGATCGACACCATGAACTTCGTGTACGGGTAGCCCACCATGCGGTTGCCCGGATGGGCCTCGATGACCTCGTCGGCGTTGCGCTCGATCGGGAACCAGGCATCGGGGTTCGCACCCGCGATCTTCGAAAGCGCGGCCATCATGCGCCCGAGCCTGATCCGGTACTCGGGGAGCGGGATCGCGAGGTGGGCGCGCCGGGCGTTGTCGAACACCGCGAACGTGAGCCACGCCGGCATCAGCTCGTGGGCGACCTCCGAGTCGTTGAACGGGGCCTCCCAGGGGAACGGACGCCGCTGCTCGGGCTTGAAGGAGTACGGGTAGCGCTCGCCGCGCTGCTTGTACCGACGTTGCGTGGCCAGCGCCTCGGCACCGGTCACGAGCGCCAGGTCGGTCTCTCCCTGCAGGATCCGGGCCGCGGCGTCCTGGACCAGCACCTGGGGCGTCGTGCCGCCGATGCCCGAGTAGTAGGTCCGCTTCGGATCCGCACCGATGCGCTCAGCGAGGCGCGCTGTCGGGTCGTCGTACTGCCACGTCTGGCAGTAGACGATGTCGAGCGAGTCGATCTGCTCGAGGACGGTGGCGCCCGGCCCCGAGTCGTCAGCCGCCGCGCGCGAGACGTGCTCCCACATCTGCAGCGGCTCCGGCGCGCCGCGCTCACCAACGTCGTCGGGGTGCCACGTGAAGCGCCCGGTGCCGATGAGGCACGGGGTCCGCGGGTCGATCACGGCGTCTCGATGGAATGCAGGGTGCGAGCGCTCACTTGCTCTGCCAGTTGGGCGGACGCTTCTCGGCGAAGGCCTTCGGCCCTTCCTTCGCGTCCTCCGTCTGGAAGATCCAGCTCGAGAGCTTGCTCTCCTTCTCGAACGCGGTGCGGAGCTCCTTGCCGAGCCCCTCGAGGACTTCGGCCGCCGCCCCGACGATGGCTGCGTCGCCGGGCTCCGCACCTGTGAGCACGTCGTGCAACGCGCGCACTGCGGTCCGGATGCGCTTCACCTCGTCCTCGTCGTGGTACAGCCCCTGCAACGCACTCTGCTTCGTGGCCTGCACCGCGAGCGGTGCGTTCGCGATCATGCGGCGCGCGAATTCCCGAGCCGTGTCGAGCAGCTGGTCCCTCGGCACGACCGCGTTCAGCAGCCCCATCTCGTACGCGCGCTCCGCGGGGATGAGATCTGCGCACAGGAGGAACTCCATCGCCAACGGCCAGGGGATCTGCCGTGGCAGCCGTACCGTCGTCCCACCGCCCGCGAACAGACCCCGCTTGGGCTCCATCACGGCGAACTTGGCCTCCGGGCACGCGATGCGGATGTCGGTGCCGCCGAGCATCTCCATACCCCCCGCGGTGCAGAACCCGTTGACCGCCGCGATCACGGGCTTGTAGAGCGGGACGTTGCGCAGCACCGCGCGGGTGCCGTCGTCGAGACGAAACCCGTTGATCTCGGTGAGGCCCTCCTCGGCGACCTGCTTCTGGAACTTCGTGATCTCGGGGATGTAGGTCTTCAGATCGGCACCGGAGAAGAACGACTCCTCGACGCCGGTGATGATCGCCACCCAGGCCTGGTCGTCGGCGGCGAAGCGGTCCCAGGCCTCGCGCAGCGCCTTGAAGTGCTCCATGTCGGCCGAATTGCGCGCCTCGGGCCGGTCGATGGTGATCAGGACGACGTGCTCCTCGTCCTGCTCGTAATGGATCGGCATCGACCTGGATCCCCCTCGATCGTGGACCCGCTCGGGCCCGACAAACCTGACACCATAGTCAGGGAACGCGGTGTCCGGCCCAGGGACCCGCCGTTCCGAGGCACCCGACCCCCTCGGCCCCTCACCGCCCGCAGAACCTGACGTATGTGTCACCGTCGTGCGATGATCGCCGCGTGAGCACCCACACCGCACTCGTGACGGCACCCTTCCGGGGCGAGGGGCTCGACACGCTCCGCGGCCTCGCGGAGGTCGTCCTCGACCCCTGGATCGAGCACACGCCGCTCCGGCTCCTGAACGGGGAGAAGCTTGCAGCGCTCGTGGAGGACACGGGCGCCGACCTCCTGGTCGTCGAGTCCGACTCGGTGAAGGGGCCCGTCCTCGACCTGCCGCTGCTCGCGATCGGTTCGTGCCGCGGTGACCCCAACAACGTCGACGTCGAGACCGCGACGGCACGCGGGATCCCGGTCCTCCGGGCACCCGGCCGCAACGCCGACGCCGTCGCCGAGATGACCGTCGCCCTGCTGTTCGCCGTGAACCGCGGGCTCGTGCGCGCGGATGCCGACGTGCGCGAAGGAGCCGTGTACCGCGACGGCACGATCCCCTACCAGCGCTTCCGCGCCTGGCAGCTGGCCGGGCGCACCGCAGGGATCGTCGGCCTCGGAGCAGTGGGGCGGGCCACGAAGTGGCGCCTCGAGGGGCTCGGGATGCGCGTCATCGCGTACGACCCGTACGCGCCCGACGCCACCCACTCGCTCGACGACCTGCTCGCGGAGTCCGACGTCGTCTCGTTGCACGCCGCGGTCACCCCGGAAACTGCGGGGCTCATCGGCGCCGAGCAGATCGCCCGCATGAGGCAAGGCGCGATCTTCCTCAACTCCGCACGGGCCCAGCTCCACGACACCGACGCGTTGGTCGACGCGCTCCGAAGCGGCCACCTCGCCGGAGCAGGCCTCGACCACTTCGTGGGCGAGAACCTCGCCGTCGACCATCCGCTCTGCGCGATGGGGAACGTGGTGCTCACGCCACACATCGGCGGCGCCACCTACGACACCGAAGCCAACCACTCGAAGCTGATCGCCGACGGCCTCGCCACGCTGCTCGCCGGCGGGCGACCCGACAACCTCGTGAACCCGGAGGTCCTCGATGGGTAAGGACGCGCTCACCGCGCAGGAGACCAAGGAGCAGATGCTCTGGGTCGCCCAGGAGATGCTGCGGTCAGGCCTCGTGGAGGGCACCGCAGGCAACCTCGGCGCGCGGCTCCCCGACGGCAATGCGGTGCTGACCCCGTCGTCGCTCGACTACCTCGAGATGACACTCGACGACCTCGTGGTCTGCGATCTCGACGGCAACGTCCTCGAGGGTGAGCGCAGCCCGACCACCGAGAAGGCGCTCCATCTGTCGGCACTGCGCCAGCACGAGAACATCGACGCGACGATGCACTGCCACGCGAAGCACGCGACGATGTTCGCCCTCGTCCGCGAGCCGATCCCGGCAGTCATCGAGGAGTTCGACGTGTTCGTCGGTGGTGATGTGGAGGTCGCCGAGTACCGCACGACGGGGACCGATGAGCTCGCCGACGAGGTCGCGTCACGGGTGGCGCAGAAGGCGGCGGTTCTCATGGCGAACCACGGTCTGTTCGCCGTGGGCAAGACCCCGAAGGACGTGCTCCACATCGCGACGCTCGTGGAGCGGACCGCGGAGATCGTGTGGGGCGCTCGGGCGCTCGGGACGATCGTGCCGCTCCCCGAGGAAGTGAACACGACGTTCTCGGGCTACTACCGGTACGGCCGTACCGGGAAGTTCTGATCGGCCGAGCCCGACCAGATGCGCTTCACCGTCATCGGGCACAGCACGCTCTTCGTCGAGACGAGCGGTCCCACGATCCTCGTCGATCCCTGGTTCTCGGGGTCGTGCTACTGGCGTTCGTGGTGGCACTTCCCGCCGACCGGGGAGGTCGATCCCGCGTGGCTGCGACCCGACTACGTGTACATCACCCATGACCACTTCGACCACTTCCACTACCCCACGATCCGCCGGCTCGACCGGAGCACCCGGATCCTCGTCCCGAGGTTCGGCATCGACTTCATGGTCGGCGAGTTCCGCCGGCTGGGCTTCGACGACGTGACCGAGCTGGCCCACGGGAGGACGACCGAGCTGGCACCCTCCGTCGAGATCGCGTCGTACCAGTACGGGTTCGACGACACGCTGCTCGCGATCCGCGACCACGACACGGTCGTCTTCGACGTGAACGACTGCAAGATCCGGGGCAAGCCCCTCGCTCGGCTCGTACGCGCCTTCGGGCGTCCCGACGTGGTGCTCAAGAGCCACTCGTTCGCGCAGGGATACCCCAACTGCTACGAGGCCGACGACCCGGCCGACCTCGGGCGGATCTCGCGTCAGACGTTCGTCGACGACTTCTCCGATGCCGTGGACGAGACCGCGCCGCGCTTCGCGGTTCCCTTCGCCAGCATGGTCGGGCTGCTCCACCCCGAGTCGCGGCACTGCAACAAGCACCTCGTCACACCACCCGAGGTGAAGGCGGCCTACGAGGCCGGCAATCCCGACTCGACGACCGAGATCGTCACGATGGCCCCCGGCGACTCCTGGGACAGCGAGGCAGGCTTCTCGCGCGACGAGTTCGACTGGTACGCCGACCGGGAAGCACATCTCGACGAGCTCGCCGACATCGCCCAGCCGGCCATCACGCGGGC
>JBKJJI010000349.1:0-3324 GCA_046598115.1 Acidimicrobiia bacterium
GCTCTTCGTCTTCACGCCGAAGGGGAGGGTCATCACCCTTCCCACCGGCGCGACCGCCGTCGACTTCGCCTACGCCATCCACACCGAGGTCGGCCACCGGTGCATCGGTGCCCGTGCCAACAGCCGTCTCGTGCCGCTCGACGCGCCGCTCGAGTCGGGAGTGACGGTCGAGATCTTCACGAGCAAGGTCGCGGGCGCCGGACCGAGCCAGGACTGGTTGCAGTTCGTCTGCACGCCGCGTGCGCGCTCGAAGATCCGGCAGTGGTTCTCCCGTGAGCGACGCGTCGACGCGATCGACAACGGTCGCGACGAGCTGATGAAGGCGCTCCGCAAGGAAGGGCTCCCGGTCGGTCACGTCGCGCGCACCGCGGCGCTCAGCGACGTCGCAGTGGCCATGCACTACGCCGACCTCGATGCGCTGCATGCGGCCGTCGGTGAGGGGCACGTCTCGGCCCGGGCGGTCGCCCAGCGGGTCCACCGCGAGATGCGAGGTGGTGAGGAGCAGCTCCCGGTCACGACGCGGCAACCCCCGCGCATGGCCAACGGTCGGCGTGCGACCGGCGTCCACGTCGAGGGCCTCGACGACGTCATGGTCCGGTTGTCGCGATGCTGCACCCCCGTCCCGGGCGACGAGATCATGGGCTTCGTGACGAGGGGACGCGGGGTGTCGGTGCACCGCACCGACTGCGCGAACGCGGTCTCCCTCGCGATGCTCACGCAGCGGGTGATCGAGGTCGAGTGGGACAACGATGCGACGGGGACCTTCGTGGTCTCGGTGGAGGTGGAAGCGCTCGACCGGTCGCGGCTGCTCCGCGACCTCGCCGAGGTGCTCGCCGAGGGACACGTGAACATCCTCACGAGCACATCCCAGACTTCGAGTGACCGGGTGGCGCGGCTGCGCTTCGACTTCGAGCTGGCCGACCCTGGCCACCTCGACTCCATCCTGAAGGCCATCCAGCGGGTGGACTCGGTCTTCGACGCCTACCGCGTGCTGCCCGGCGCTGCGGCGCACGTATGACCGACCGGACCGGAGACGATTCCTCCGCGACGTACCGTGCGCCCACCGGCACGCACGACGTCCTCCCACCCGACTCGCGTCGGTGGATGCGCGCGGTCGGCACGTTCGCGGAGCTCGCGGAACGGTTCGGCTACGGGCTCGTCGTCACGCCCGTGTTCGAGCACGCGGAGGTCTTCCAGCGTGTCGGCGCGTCGACCGACGTCGTGCGCAAGGAGATGTACGAGCTCGTCGACCGGGGCGGGCGGTCGCTCGCGCTGCGTCCCGAGGGGACCGCGCCCGTCGTGCGGGCCTATGTGCAGCACCGGCCCACGCCCCCGTGGAAGACCTGGTACGTCGCGCCGAACTTCCGGTACGAACGCCCACAGAAGGGTCGGTACCGCCAGCACTGGCAGCTGGGCGCGGAGGTTCTCGGCGTGGACGACCCCGATGTCGACGTCGAGATCATCACGCTCGCGCGTCGGTTCTACGAGGCGCTCGGGCTCACGCGCGTACGGCTGCTTGTCAACTCGATGGGACAGCCAGCCGACCGGGCCCGATACGTCGACGTGCTCCGCCAGCACCTGGTCGCGCACGCGGAGGGACTCGGCGAGGAGTTCCGCACCCGCGCCGAGCAGCACCCGCTCCGCCTGCTCGATGCGAAGGTCGAGGAGTGGCAGGACGTCCTCGAGCGGGCTCCGCAGCTGACTGAGCACCTGGGCGAGGACGCGCGTCGGCACTTCGAGCGGGTGCAGGCCGGGCTCGACGAGCTCGGCATTGCCTACGAGCTCTCACCCCGGCTCGTGCGCGGCTTCGACTACTACACGTCGACCACCTTCGAGTTCGCGAGCGACGCGCTCGACGCCGCCCAGAACGCCATCGGTGGCGGCGGTCGCTACGACTCGCTCGCCGAGGAGATGGGCGGACCGCCCACCCCCGGGATCGGGTTCGGCATCGGGGTCGAACGCGCGCTGATCGCGTGTGACGCCGAGGGCGTGCTGCCGGTCGAGGGGGCACCCCTCGACGCGTTCGTGGTCGACGGTGTCGGGGACGGCACGGCGTCGGTGATCGTCGCGGCGCTGCGCGACTCGGGCTTGCGGGCCGACCGGGCCTACGGTGGCCGCTCCGTGAAGGCCCAATGGAAGCTCGCCGATCGTTCGGGCGCCGCATTCGGCGTGATGCTCGGTCGCGCCGAGGCCGACCGCGAGGCCGTCGCGGTGAAGCGCCTCGCGACGGGTGAGCAGATCGAGGTACCCCGTACGCACGTGGCGGGCTGGATCCGGACGCGCCTGGAGGAGGCGCGATGATGCGCACCCACCTCGCGGGTGCGTTGCGCGACTCGAACCGGGGCGACGACGTCGTCGTCTGCGGTTGGGTGGCGAGCCGTCGCGACCACGGCGGGGTCGTGTTCCTCGACGTCCGCGACATGTCGGGTATCGTCCAAGTCGTCATCGACCCCGAACAGGTCACGGGCGACGACGCGCACGGGATCCGCTCCGAGTACGTGCTGCGTGTCGTGGGCTCGGTGCGCGACCGGCCTCAGGGGATGTCGAACCCCGACATCCCGACCGGCGGGATCGAGGTCGCGGCCGCGTCGGTCGAAGTGCTCAACGCCTCCGCGCCGCCGCCCATCCCCGTCGACGAGCGGACCGAGGCCGACGAGGTGTTGCGGCTCAAGTACCGCTACCTCGACCTCCGCGGTCGCCGTCTCCAGCGCAACCTTCGCCAGCGTGCAGTGCTCAACCGGAGCATCCGGTCGTCGCTCGACGACGCCGGCTTCCTCGAGGTCGAGACGCCGATGCTGATCGCCTCCACGCCCGAGGGTGCCCGCGACTTCGTCGTGCCGTCGCGGCTGGCTCCGGGGAGCTTCTACGCGCTACCCCAGAGCCCGCAGCTCTTCAAGCAGCTGCTCATGGTCGGGGGGGTGGATCGGTACTACCAGATCGCCCACTGCCTGCGTGACGAGGATCCCCGTGCCGACCGCCAGTTCGAGTTCACCCAGCTCGACGCAGAGATGTCCTTCGCCGACCAGGCCGACGTGATCGGGGTCATCTCGGCGACCGTGGTCGCCGCCATCCGCGCCGCCGGTCGCGAGGTGGACGACTTCATCCCGTCCATGTCGTGGCGCGAGGCCCAGGATCGGTTCGGCTCCGACAAGCCCGACGTGCGCTTCGGCATGGAACTGGTCGAGCTGACCGAGGCCGTCGCCGGCACCGGCTTCCGGGCCCTACGGGCGCCGGCGGTCAAGGGCATCCGCGTGCCCGGTGAGGCGACGATGGGCCGCGCCCGGATCGACCGCCTCACCGACCAGGCCAAGGCCGCCGGCGCCG
>JBKJJI010000059.1:0-15805 GCA_046598115.1 Acidimicrobiia bacterium
CGAACCACGGGAGGACAACACGTACGACGCTACCCGGGAGTCCGGCGTGGAAGTACCCGTAGACCGTGAGGTACACCGCGAGTTGCGTTCCACAGAACGCGAACCACAGCCGCCGACCGACCGGCAGGACGACGAGCAGGAGGAGTGGCCAGCTGTCATAGCTCGGTGAGTAGACCTTGTTGCTCAGCAGGAAGATGAGGACCGCGGCGCCGGCGACGGCCATCGGGTCGAGGCGGTGGCGCATCGCCCGAATGCAGAGCCAGACGATGCCGCCGCTGAGTGCCAGGAACGAGACGACGTTCGCGATCTGGGTGCCAGTGGCGCCGTGCACGGGGACGCCGAGCACGCGGTAGATCGTGAACCACGCGCTGCCCCAGGTGGCAGGCCGTTGGCTCTGGAAGTCGAATGGCCAGTACCACCCCCGGAAGTTGAGCACGGCGAACGGACCGTTCAGCACGGCGAACACCAGCGTCGCTCCGACCAGCATCCGGCGCGCACCCCGACGGTCCCCGTCGGCCCATCGCATCGCCGCGAGCGGTGCAACGGCTGCGCCCGGGAACAGCTTGATTGCCGCCCCGAGCCCGAAGAAGCCTCCCGCGGCGCGGTCGCGGCCACGGTCGAACGCGAGGACGCCCGCGACCATCGCGGCGATCGCGAACATGTCCCAGTTCTGGAACGCGAGCAGCATCAGGGGCGTGGCGAGCACCCATCGCCATGCTCGGCGACCGTAGCGGCGTGCGAGCACGACCGTGACCCAGAGGCACAACGCCCAGATCACGGCCGCGGTGAGGAGCAGGACTCCGAGCGCGCTCGGCACGATCGTCGCGGTGATGTAGAGGAGGATCCCCGAGCCGACGGGGTACTCGAGCGCGCGATCGATGTACGGGAGTCCGCCGGGGCCGACGCCGCGATGGAGGAACACCCGCGGAAGGTCGCTGAGCGCGATGTGGCCGCCGTTGCCGTACGCGATGAGCTGGAGTGCGAGTCCGAGCGCGAGCACGGCCGTCGTCGCCAGGAGCATCCTCGACATCGATGCGTCGGGCGCAACGCTGGTGGGGTCGGGTCGGAGTCGCGACGCCCGCGTAGTTGACATAGGGATCGAACCTACGGAACCACCGGTCAACCCCCGCACGCGCGCGCGTCACAGGGCGGTAAATCCCGCGGGGCGAGCTTCAGCGTGGGTTCAGCCGGTCCGGAGCATGGTGCGACCGTCAAACCCCCCAACAAGGAGACAACGTCATGGACACCAAGCGCAAGATCGCCGCCGCCGGCATGGGTGCACTCGCCCTCGTCGGCATCGGCGCCGGTACCGCGATCGCCCAGTCGAGTGGCGACTCGTCGACACCCGACCAGGTGCAGGAGCACACGGGCGACTACACGCCGGCCGACGAGATCGGCAAGCCCGAGCCGGCGCACGAAGCCGACGAGGCGAACGAGGCCCCGGAGGCGAACGACGGTCCCGAGGCGAACGACGCGAAGGACGGCTCGGAGGCGAACGAGGGCAACGAGGCGAACGACGGCTCGGAGGTGAACGACGGCAACGAGGCGAACGAGACCCCGGACGCTGCGGACACCGCCGATCCTTCCGCCACTCCGGCCGTGCCTGCGCCCGTGGCTCCGGCCGCTCCGGCCCCAGCCGGCTGACGGGCGGGCCCGCCCGACGAGTCGAGCCCGGTGGCTTCGGTCACCGGGCTCGATCGCGTCTGGACCGACGTTTCAGTCCGTCCCGGGCGTCGCTCGGGCGGTCCGCAGGACGACGGCGAACATCGGGTGCGGCGCGGATCGTTCGAGGACCAGGCGCGCCCCTTCGGCGCCGGCGAGCGACCGAGCGAGGGCGAGTCCGATGCCGTGCCCGGTCGACGACTCCGATCGGCGCGCGAAGATCGCCTCCTCGTCCCGGTCGATCCCGGAGCCCTCGTCGGACACCCTGACGGCGACCCCCGAGCCCGCCGTCCGCCCTTCGATCGAGATCACGCCGGAACCGTGCTTCCACGCGTTGTCGATGAGCACGTCGAGGATCTGGCGGAGCGCTCGACCCGAGATCGCCGCGTTCGGGAGCCCCGTATCGAACGTCACCCGCAGGGGGCGACCGGATTCGGCAAGGCGGCCCCGCCAGTCGTCATCGATTTCCGTCAGCACCCGTCCGACGTCGAGGGGTTGCTGCGTCATCGGCGGCTCGCGCCGCAGCGCCAGGAGGTCGTCGATGGTGCGCTCCAGCCGGGTCACCTCGCCGATCGCGGCGGTGAGCACCGACTCGATCTCGGGATCCGGTTCGAGCATCGCGGCCTCGAGGGTGACGCGGAGGCCGGCGACCGGAGTGCGCAGCTGGTGCGAGGCGTCCTCGCTGAACGTGCGCTCGCGGGCAAGTAGCTGCTCGAGTCGAGAAGCGGTGTGATCGAGCGCGACCGCGACCGCATCGATCTCCGGAACTCCGCTCCGCTGGGTCGTCAGGGTGAAGTCTCCATCCCCGAGACGTGTCGCGTCACGCGCGAGCCGGCCCACGGGTGTCGCCAGGCGCCGGGACTGCCACCACGCGACGATGCCGCTCAACCCGATGGCCGCCGCACCGATCGCGATCATCGTGAGCACCGCACTGGCTGTCCGGTCGGTCACGACGCTCGACGGTGTCGAGATGCGCAACGCACCGACGACTTGTTCGCCGCGGGTGATCGGAGTAGCGACGATCAACACGCCCGGCGCTTTGGCGTCGCGCACGTCGCCGCGGAGGGCAGCGCGCACCACTGCATCGGCGCGCGCCGGGCCGATGCCGGTCACCAAACGTCCGTCGCGGCCGTAGAGCGCTCCGGTCCGGCCTCCCTCGATCGCCAGCTCGATCGGGTCGGTCGTGTCGGGGAACGCAGCCGGCACCCCCTCCGTAGCCTCGGCGGCCGCGCGTTCGAGGCGTACGACCTCCTGTTCCTCGTAGAGGTTGGCGAGGGTGAAGCCGAGCGGCACGCCGAAGAGCACGACCGCGAGGGTCGTCGCGGTGACGATGGCGACGAGGATCCGTCGTCTCACGGGAGCTCGAATCGATAGCCCACGCCGCGCAAGGTCGTGATCCGGCTCGGAGGACCGTCCGCCGCAGAAGCCTCACCGAGCTTCTTCCGCAATGAGGAGACGTGCATGTCGAGTGTCTTGGTGGACCCGAACCAGTGCTCGTCCCACACCTCGCTCATGATGCGCTCGCGGGACAGTGCTGCGCCCGCGTGCGTCATGAGGAACTGGAGGAGGTCGAACTCCTTGGCGCGAAGGTCGATCTCCTCACCCGCGAGCAGCACGCGTCGCGCCGCGACGTCGATCTGCACGTCGCCCACCTCGATCTGGTCGTCGGCTTCGGGTGCTCCGACCTGGCGAAGGTGCGCTCGCACCCGGGCGAGGAGCTCACCGAGGCGGAACGGCTTCGTCACGTAGTCGTTGGCTCCCGCGTCGAGACCGACGACGACGTCGACCTCGTCGTGACGAGCCGTGAGCATCACGATGCGGACCGCGGGGTGCACAGCGCGGACTCGCCGGCACACCTCCACGCCGTCGAGGTCGGGAAGGTTCAGATCCAAGAGGATCAGCTCCGGCTCGAAGTCCGACGCGCCCGCGATCCCCTCCGCGCCGGTCTGGGCCCACTCGACGTCGTAGCCCTGCGTGCGCAACGCGCCGGTGAGCGCCTGGCCGATCGTGGCGTCGTCCTCCACGACGAGGACCCGAGCGGATGGCATCGAACCACGTTACGGCGGCTGGTTCCTCGGCTCGTCGGTCCGGCGCGAGGTTTTGCCCTCGCTTGACCGTTCCACCGCGGGACCTTGACCCCCGGATCCCTACCGTGCGCCGTACATCTCGCCGACGGAAGTGGAGCACTCGTGCCCGGACCTCGTCCCATCGTCGCCCTCGCCCTCACCGTGGTGGCCGGGCTGGGCGTCGCTGCATGTGGCGGCTCGGCCAGTTCAGGGCCGTCGCACACGACGCCGAGCTCGGCTGTGGCCGAGGTCAGCCCGGCCGGCGACATCCCCGACAGTCAGGCGTTCGTGTCGTTCTCGCCCGTAAGCGGCGGGTACACCATCGAGGTTCCCGAAGGATGGGCGCGCACCGATCTCACGACCGGAGCGTCGTTCACCGACAAGCTCAACTCCATCCGCGTGGAATCGACGCCCGCCCCGACCCAGCCGACCGACGCGTCGGTGCGCGCGACGGAAGTCCCCGCACTCCAGTCGTCGGTGCCGGGGTTCGTCCTCGGATCGGTCAGCACGGTGCCGCGGACCGCAGGTGATGCCGTGCTCGTCACGTACCAACAGCAGGGCGAGCCGGACGCCGTCACCGCGAAGGTCCATACCCAGGACGTCGAGCGCTACGAGTTCTGGCGGGCGGGCATGTCGGTCACGATCACGCTGACTTCGCCGAAGGGAGCCGACAACGTCGACCCCTGGAAGACGGTCACGAGCTCCTTCGGATGGCGATGATGGCTGTTCCGACTGACCAGACCGGTCCCGCCCTCTTCGCGACCGATCTGTATCGCTTCTACCACGCGGGGGATGACGAGACCCTCGCCCTCCGCGGCGTGTCGATCTCCATCGACGCGGGAGAGACGGTCGCGGTCGTCGGCCCGTCGGGCTCGGGGAAGTCGACGCTCCTCGCGTGCCTGGCGGGGCTCGACGAACCCGACGGAGGCACCGTGAGAGTCGCAGGACACATGCTGACCCGACGCCCCGAGATCGAGCGGGCGCGGCTGCGAGCCCAGCACATCGGAGTCCTCTTCCAATCGGTGAACCTCATCGAGCACCTGAGCGTCGAGGCCAACGTCATCGCGTCGCAGCGGCTGGCGAAGAAGGTCGATCGTCGACGGGCAGCGTCCCTGCTCGAGCGTCTCGGAATCTCGGACCGCGCCCATGCCCGTCCATCCGAGCTCTCCGGCGGTGAGAGTGCACGCGCCGGTCTCGCGGTTGCCCTCGCCAACGAGCCGGCCGTGGTGCTCGCCGACGAACCGACCGGAGAGCTCGACTCCGCGACGTCGGCACGGGTCGTCGAACGACTGAAGTCGGAGGCCGGCCGCGGCGCCGCCGTCGTCATCGTAAGCCACGACGCAAAGATCGCCGAGCTCGCCGACCGCACGATCGAGCTGCGCGGGGGTGAGGTCCTCCGATGACCGGCCAGGTCTCTGCCTCAGCCACTACCCCAGCCCAAACTCGGTCCGGCGAGCCCCTCGTGCGATGGGACGGGCTCACCCGTGCGTACGGATCCGGCCGTGCCGGCGTCGTCGCCCTGCACGACGTTCGCGGTGAGGTCTGGCCCGGCGAGCACATCGCGCTCCTCGGGCCGTCGGGCTCCGGGAAGTCGACGCTGCTCCACCTTCTCGCCGGGCTCGACCTCCCGACGGCGGGCACGATCTCCTGGCCCGCGATCGGCGACCGGAGTGCGTTGCGGCCCGGTCCGGTAGGCGTCGTGTTCCAGGGTCCGAGCCTCATGCCACCACTGGACGTGATCGAGAACGTGGCACTGCCGTTGCTGCTCCTCGGGACCGATCCCGACCGGGCGGCGGCTTCAGCACGCGCGGCGCTCGATCGATTGGGGCTCGGCGAGCTCAGTGCGAAGCTCCCCGAAGAGCTCTCGGGTGGACAGGCCCAACGGGTCGCGGTCGCTCGAGTGCTCGTCGGCGCACCACGGCTCATCCTGGCCGACGAGCCGACCGGGCAGCTCGACGGCGCCTCGGCCGTACAGGTCATGGACGTCCTGATCGAGACGGCGATCGCCAGCGGGGCGGCCCTTGTCGTGAGCACCCACGACCCGCTCGTCGCGGGGCGACTCGCGTGCGAGTGGCACATGGTCGACGGCCGGCTCATCGAGCACTCGACGACAGCTGAGGAGCAGGCGACATGTTCGGTCTGACCTGGATCCGCGGCCTCGTCGCCCGGCGCGGGGCGCGACTCTCGGCCACCGCCGCCGGCGTCGCGGTCGCAGTCGCGCTGTTGGCCTCGATCGGCGCGTTCGTCGGTGCCTCGAAGGCAACGATGACGAGGCGGGCGGGGACCGCGGTCGCGGTCGACTGGCAGGTCCAAGTACAACCAGGATCTGATACGCGTGCCGTGCTCCGCGAGACCGCGGTAGCTCCAGGCGTCAGCGCCGCGATTCCCGTCGAGTTCGGGACGACGACCGGATTCGCGGCGACGACCGGTGGCACCAGCCAGACGACCGGTCCGGGTGTCGTCCTCGGCCTTCCGGACGGATACCGCACGACGTTCCCCAACGAAGTGCGCGACCTCGCGGGAGCGACGAACGGTGTCCTGCTCGCACAGCAGACCGCCGCCAATCTCCACGCCGCGCCGGGCGACACGGTCCAGATCGGTCGTGCCGGTCTCCCTCCGATCGCGGTACAGGTCGCCGGCGTCGTCGACCTCCCCCAAGCGGACACGCTCTTCCAAGATGTCGGCGCTCCGGTCGGAGCGCAGCCGCAGGCGCCGCCCGACAACGTGATGCTCGTCCCCGAAGCGTCGTGGCACGGCATGTTCGACCCGCTCGGCGCGGGGCGACCCGACCTCGTGCACACGCAGATCCACGTCGCACGGACGCACCGACTGCCCGGCGATCCCGCGGCCGCGTACACCTTCGTGAGCGGGCAGGCCCGGAACCTCGAGGTGAAGCTCGCCGGATCGGGTCTCGTGGGCGACAACCTGGGAGCCACCCTCGGTGCGGCGCGCAAGGACGCGCTCTACGCACAGGTGCTGTTCCTCTTCCTCGGGTTGCCCGGCGCGGTCCTGGCCGGGCTCCTCACCGCCGCAGTCGCCGCGGCAGGTTCCGATCGTCGACGCCGTGAGCAGGCACTCCTCCGCACCCGCGGTGCCACTGTCCGCGACCTCGTGGGACTTGCACTCCTCGAAGCGCTCGTCGTCGGTGGAGTGGGGTCCGTCATCGGGCTCGGCCTGGCGGCGATCGTGGGCCGGGTCGCGTTCGGTACCGCCGCCTTCGGTGCAACAACCGGGAGCGCCGTCGTGTGGGGACTCGGCTCCGCGCTCGTGGGGCTCGTGATCGCGTCACTCGCCATCGCGCTCCCGGCGTGGCGTGACGCGCGGCAGTTGAGCGTCGCGATGGCGCGTCACACCGTCGGGCGCACCGGCTCGCCGCGCTGGGCGCGGTTCGGTCTGGACTTCATCTTTCTCGGCGCTGCCGCCGTCGTGTTCTGGATCACGGGCCGCAATGGGTACCAACTGGTGCTCGCTCCCGAGGGGACGCCGTCGATATCAGTGAGCTACTGGGCGCTCGCCGGCCCCGCCTTCGCATGGGTGGGTGCGGGCCTGCTCGCGTGGAGGATCGCCGACGTCGTGCTCCATCGAGGGCGAGGGGTCGTCGCCCGTCTCATCCGCCCGTTCTCCCGCGGTCTCTCGACGACGGTGGCAGCATCCATGTCCCGCCAGCGAAGGATGCTCGCGGCGACGCTGGCATTGGTCGCCCTGACCGTGACGTTCGCCGCGTCCACCGCGGTGTTCGACTCGACCTATCAGCAGCAGACCGAGGTCGATGCCCGCCTGAGCAATGGTGCGGATGTCACCGTCACCGAACCACCCGGAACATCCGTTCCGCCTTCCGCAGGAGCCGCCCTCGCCCGCGTACCGGGCGTGAGCGGTGTCGAGCCGATCCAGCATCGCTTCGCCTACGTCGGTGCCGACCTCCAGGACCTGTACGGCGTCGACCCTGCCACGATCGTCGACGCGACCCGACTCCAGGACGCGTACTTCCAAGGCGGTAGTGCCCGTACCTTGCTCGCGCGGCTCGGGTCGCGGCCCGACGGCGTGCTGGTGAGCGACGAGACCGTGAAGGACTTCCAGCTGCAGCCGAACGACCAGGTCACGCTGCGTCTGCAAGACGGCCGGACCAAGCAGTACACGGACGTCGTCTTCCACTACGTCGGGATCGCGAAAGAGTTCCCGACGGCGCCGAGCGACAGCTTCCTCGTGGCCAACGCCGCGTATGTCAGCGAGCAGACCGGGAGCGACGCCGTCGGTGCGTTCCTCGTCGACACCGGTGGGCGGTCTCCGAAGGCGGTCGCGTCGGCGGTGCGTTCGGTCGTGGGCACCTCGGCGACCGTCAGCGACGTCCAGACCTCGCGCAAAGTCATCGGCTCCAGCCTCACCGCGGTGGATCTCGCCGGACTCACGAAGGTCGAGCTCGGCTTCGCGCTGGTGCTGGCCGCCGCGTCGACCGGCCTGGTCCTCGCACTTGGCAATGCCGAGCGACGCCGGACGTTCGCGATCGCGAGCGCGCTCGGCGCGCGGACCCGCCAGCTCGGGACCTTCGTCTGGACCGAAGCGATGTTCGTGACCTTCGGCGGCCTCTGCATCGGCGCAGTCGGAGGGTGGGTGCTCGCCGAGATGCTCGTCAAGGTCCTGACCGGGGTGTTCGACCCCCCGCCCGCGGTGCTCTCGGTGCCCTGGGTCTACCTCGGTGGTGTCGCAGTCGCGGCCGTTGCGGCGGTCGCGATCGCGGCCCTCGCCACTGTTCGCGCTGCACGGCGCTCCTCCGTGACCCTGCTCCGGGACCTGTGAGTCGCGTGGGTACCGATGACCAAGTTCTCCGAGGCCGCCCGGCACCCCTGGGCTCCCCCTCCCAGCCCGGGCGGCCTCGGTGCTCGCATCCGGCGGCGTTCGCATCCGGCGGCGTTCGCATCCGGCGGCGTTCGCTGCCGAGCGCGCCTTGTCGACCTCTACTGACGTTCCTCGTGCGCGGAGGCTTGCCGTCTTCGCACGTTGATGAGCTGCTCGACGAGTGCTGCGGGGAGGGGCGTGTCGACCGTGAAGCGCAGCGTTCCCTTCGAGGTCGTGTAGGCGGCCACCTCGTCGCGGAGCTCGGGGAGCACCGTGCTGCTGTGCGGGAAGTAGCTGAGGTGCTGCTTGAACGCGGCGAACCCGGCCACAGCCTTCCCCCTGACCTTGAAGGCCGGCATGCCGTAGGAGATGCACTGCTCCGCGTCGGGGATGATCCGCAGGATGGCGGCACGCAGGTGCTCGAGCGAGCGTCGCTTCGGTTCGTCGCGGGTCGCCAGGTACTCGTCGATCTCGTGTGCGGGCACGCTGGGACTCTCCTGGCAAGTCGCTACGCGACGACGTTGGCCGCCCGCAGCTCCGCGATCTGCTCGCCCATGCCGAGCTCGGCGAGGACGTCGTCGGTGTGCTGTCCGATCGTGGGGGAGCCGCCCGTGAGGTGCGCGGGGGTCGCGTGGAACCGCGTGGGATGGCGGGGCATGCGGGTCTGACCGACGACGTGGTGCTCGGCCTCCTCGAACAGCCCGATCGCGACCGCGTGGGGGTCGCGGGTCAGCTCGTCGGGGGAGAGGATCATGGCGAACGGCACCCGCTCGGCCGTCAGCCGTTTGGTCGCCTCGGCCATCGTCATGTTCGCTGCGTGTGCGTAGACCATGTCCATGATCGAGTCCATGAGGTCGCGGTGCTTGATCCGCTCACCGATCGTCGCGACGCGCGGGTCGTCGAAGCCGTCGATGCCGAGCCCTCGGCACATGCCCGCGAAGTCGTGGTCCGAGGTGGGCGTGACGATGCCCCAGCCATCGAGGAACTGGAACGGTCGGAACCCGGCGACGAAGCTCGAGTGCTGCGTGTTGTCGGACTCGAGCAGCACCTCGTTGGAGGCCGAGTCGATCCAGAGGAACGACGTCGCCGCGTCGGTCATCGAGAGCTCGAGGCGTTGGCCGCCGCGGCCGCGCTCCCGCGCGAACAGGGCCGCGGTGATTGCCTGCGACGCGTAGAGCGACGTGACCTTGTCGGCCGCGGTTTGGCGGAGGAACTGGGGGATGCCGTCGTCGGGGTCGGCCTGGTTCGCCGCGAAGCCGGCGTAGGCCTGCATCACGGTGTCGTACGCGCTCCGGTCGCGGTACGGGCCCTCGGAGCCGAACCCCGACAAGGACGCGTACACGACGTCGGGATTGTCCTTCGTGACGTCGGCATATCCGAGCCCCAGCCGGTCCATCACGCCGGGGCGGAAGTTCTCGACGATCACGTCGGCGTCCGCGGCGAGGCGGCGGACGATCGCGACGCCCTCGGGGTTCTGGAGGTCGACGGCGATCGACCGCTTCCCCCGGTTGCAGACGAGAAAGAGCGAGCTCATCCCGTTGACCGCGACTCCGACGTAACGCCCGATGTCGCCGATGCCGGGCCGCTCGACCTTGATCACCTCTGCGCCCTGGTCGGCGAGCAGCGACACCGCGTAAGGGCCCGTCACCGCGATCGACAGGTCGAGGACGCGAATTCCCGCCAGGGGTCCTTCGCTCATCGACATCACCCCTGGGTCGCGGCCTCGATGAGCCGCTCGAGCCACCATTGCGGCGCGTTGTCGGTGATGTTCGAGATGTTCGAGTAGTCGTGCCAGCGACAGATCTTCCCGTCGCGCAGCTCGGTGACCGACACGAACGAGTGGTCGATGACCTCACCGGTGTGGAACGTCCATCGCTCGGTGTGCTCGGTCATCACGAGGTCGCCCTCGCCGATCATGTTGGTGCCGGGGAGGTGGTCGTAGCCCTCGAGCGGCTCGAGCCCGATCTTCAGCCGGTCGATCACGCCGTCGGGGCCGGTGCCGCCAGGACCCGGCACGCCGACGTCGGTGTAGTGGGCGTCGTCGGTGAGCAGCGCCTTCATGGCGTCCCAGTCGCGCGCCGCGAGCGCGTCCCAGTACTGCTGCACCACTTCCTTGTTGCTCGCCGCCATGGGCGTCTCCTCGCTCGGAAGTCAGAACTCTATGTTCAGTCCCGCGTCGACTCTGCGAGCTTCGTCAGCTCGTGGGCCACCAGGCGGGTGATCGGCTGTTGCGGTCCGAGACGCCACTCCCGCCAGGGGAGGAGGTCATACCACTTCGCGAGCTCGGTGAAGTCGAGGTCGGCGACGATCAGCTCCTCGTCGGCCCCGGCCCGGGCGAGTGCCGTCGGGAAACCCGGGAACTGCGGTGCGCCGATCACGGAGCCGCCGGCCCATGCCGGTGGCCCGTGGCTCGCGCCGACACGGTTGGCCGACGCCGCGAACACGAGGTTCTCGTGCGCGCGGACGAGGGTCGACTGCTCGAGGTGCTCGCGGGCCCGGGGGAGGTCCGACCGCCCGGTCGGGTTCACGAGGAGGCGCGCGCCCTTCAGGGCGAGGACCCGGCTGAGCTCGGGTCCTTGGTAGAAGTCGTAGCAGATCGAGATCCCGATCGGACCGAGCGCGGTGTCGAACACGGGGAGCGAGTCGCCGGGCGTGAAGCGGTCGGTCTCGAGCAGGCGCCGCCTTGTCGCGCGGCACCGCCTCGAAGTTCACGCAGCCGAGGGTGATCGCGCTCGGGCCGAGGGAAGGATCGTCGGGTCGCACGGGTGCATGTTCGCGCGTGGGCGGCACTGGCTCAGCCGGGCTCCCGGCGCCCCACGATCGCGTGGAGCCCGCGCGAGAGCTCCTCGTCCCCGAACGACGGAAGGACCGAGGCCGTCACTCCCTCGCCGGCCAGGAGCTCGGGAACTCGTGAGGTGTCGATCAGCACGTTGTCGTGACGCTCGTCGTCGCGCCGCCAGGACCCGTCGTCGTTGCGGAGGAACACTGCCATCTGGCGGACATAGTGCTCCGGGTCGGGGACGTCGAACTCGCTCACGATCGCCCACTCCTCCCCGACCCGGCTGAGCGGTGCTTCTCCGAACCGGGCCCGGCTCCACTCCAGGTCGCACAGGTCGAGCGCGAGCAGGCCGCCGGGTCGCAGCGCTCGGGCAAGGGCGACGAGGGCCTGCTCGACCTCCTCGCGGGTCGCGAGGTAGTTGAGCGCGTGGCCGACCCCGACGATCGCGTCGGCCTCGGGAACTGGATCGTCGGGGAGCGTGAGGAGCTGGATCGTCTCGGCGTCAGGAGCGACCTCCCGCGTGAGGTCGAGCATGGCGGGCGAGGCGTCGGTCGCGACGACGCGGTGCCCGGCGTCGATCAGGTGGCGGGTCAGGAGCCCGCTCCCGCAACCGATCTCGAGGACGACGCCGTCGAGCGCGCGGACCGGTTCGAGGAGTCGGAGGATCCCCGGTGCGCATCGGTCGGCGTGGAAGCCGAACCCGAGGTGGTGCACGAGCGCGAGGTCGCGTCGGTAGTAGGGGTCGTGTCGTGTCATCCGTGCAGTCTGCCGACTGCCATGACGGTGACGCCACCGCGACACCCTGGCGGGCGCCGCGTGATACGCGATTGCGCGGAAAGACTTTCTCTCGGGAGGAATGATGAAGTCGCCGAAGGGCGGGGCGTCGGACACCCGTGCGCACCGGGGTGCGGACGCGCTCGTCGCCGGCCCCGCCGCGTGAGCGGTCGCGGCGGTTGGCGAAGCTCGCCGACGGCGTCGGTGGACGAGGGACTTCCCCGCCAGCTCCTTGACAACCGAAGAGCGGCCGCGGCCGCCCGCCTACGATCGGTCGGATTCCCACCCGCGACCCGGGAGCGCCCGAATGTCCGAGCTCGACCTCGTGGCCATCTACCTGGCGGTCCGCGACCGCATGTGCGCGCTCGTGGAGCAGATGTCGACCTCCGATGCCGAGAAGATCGTGCCGTCGTGCCCGGACTGGACCGTCCACGACCTGCTCGCGCACCAGACGAGCATGCCCACGGCACTCATCGCCGGCGACATGCCGAGCGGCGACATCGAGGCCTGGATCCAGGGGCTCGTCGACGCTCGCCGCGACACGTCCATCGGCGACCTCCTTGCGGAGTGGCGGGCCGACGACGCCGCGCTCGCCGGTCTCCTCGCGAATGTGGGCATCCTCGTCGGCGACCTCGTGGTCCACGAGGGCGACCTCGCCGGCGCGCTCGTCGTCGCCGCCGACCGCACCGCACCCGAGTCGGAGGCACTGCTCCCGGGAGCGCTCGCCGGCCTGAAAGGCCCTGTCACCGAGGCCGGCCTCGGTGCGATCGAGGTCCGCCACGGCGACCGCTCGTGGCGCACCCACGACGCGGAGCCGGGGTGGTCGTTCGAGACCCACCCGTGGGAGGCGTTCCGTGCGCTCTCGAGCCGCCGCACCGCCGACGAGCTCCGGGCGATCCCGCATACCGGTGATGTCGAGCCGTACTTCGCGATCCTCGACGCGCACCTCCCGCTGCCTGCGGCGAGCCTCGGCGAGCAGTAGGCCCTTCCGATGCACCTCTCGATGCTGCTCGACATGGCGCTCGCCGGTCACGGCGATCGGGTGGCGTTCGGAGGCCGCGCCGATGGCATCACCTATGAGCAGCTCGCCGCGCGAGCGGCGTCGGGCGCGGCGTTGCTACGGGAAGCAGACGTCGAGTACCTCGTGTACCTCGCGCCCAACTCCACCGCGTTCCCCATCGCGCTGTTCGCCGCCGCGGCGGCGGGGGTCCCGCTCGTCCCGATCAACTACCGCCTCGGCCCCGACCAGCTCCAGCCGCTCCTCGACGCCCACCGCGCGTCGATCGTCATCGTCGAAGACGAGCTCCACCGGGCCGTCGACGGCTGGGCGACCGAGCCGTTGAGCCCGGAGGAATGGACCGACACGACCGCGGTCGAGCGCGAGCTCGACGGCCCCGACGACGACCCCGAGACCGTCGCGATGCTGCTCTACACGAGTGGCACGACGGCGGCACCGAAGGCCGCGGTGCTGCGCAACCGGCATCTCGCCGCCTACGTCATGTCGACCGTCGAGTTCGGTGGTGCCGACGAGGCCGCCGCGAGCCTCGTGAGCGTCCCGCCGTACCACATCGCCGGGGTGTCGAACACGGTGAGCAACGTGTACGCGGGCCGACGGGTCGTCCATCTCGCGGCGTTCAGCCCCGAGGCATGGCTCGAGACCGTGCGCGAGGAGGAGATCACCCACGCGCTCGTCGTCCCGACCATGCTCGCCCGCGTGGTCGAGCATCTCGAGGAGATCGGTGCGACCGACGCCGATGTCCCGACGCTTGCATCACTCGCGTACGGGGGCGCCCCGATGCCGCACCGCGTCATCGCCCGTGCGCTCGAGCTCCTGCCCACGACCGCGTTTGTCAACGCCTACGGGCTCACCGAGACCAGCTCGACCGTCGCCGTCCTCGGGCCCGACGAGCACCGCGCCGCCGCGGCGAGCGAAGACCCGGCCATCCAGGCTCGCCTGGGTTCGGCCGGGGTGCTCGTCCCGGGGATCGAGGCCCAGATCCGAGGTGACGACGGTTCGGTGCTGCCGGCCGGCGAGGTGGGCGAGCTCTACGTGCGGGGCGAGCAGGTCTCGGGGGAGTACGTCGGACGCGACTCGGCGACCGACGCCGACGGCTGGTTCGCCACCCGCGACCGCGCATCGATCGACGCCGAGGGCTACCTGTTCATCGAAGGCCGCTCCGATGACACGATCATCCGCGGCGGTGAGAACATCGCGCCCGCGGAGATCGAAGCGGTGCTGTGCCACCACGAGGCGGTCGCCGACGCGGCCGTGCTCGGGCTCCCCGACGAGGAGTGGGGGCAGGTGATCGCGGCCGTCGTCGTCACTCGCGCCGATATCGATGCCGAGGCGCTGCGTGCCCACGTGCGGGAGCACCTCCGCGGGTCCAAGACCCCCGAGCGGATCGAGTTCCGCACCGAACTGCCCCGCACCGACACGGGGAAGCTGCTCCGACGGGTGCTCCTGGCGGAGCTCACGGGGCCCTGACGAGCGCCGCGAGCTCCCGGCAGGATGTTGCTATGTGGTTTCGTCTGCGTGGCGACGTCGGGCGACCGCGAACCAGAACAACCCACCGAGGCCGAGTGCCAGGATGACGATGAGCCACCAGAGCGTCGAGCCATCCCCGTCTTCAGAAGAACCGCTTGAGCCGTTCCCCTTGGCCTTGCTCTTGCCCTTGTCGGCGTCCGTCTTCCTGGTCGCCTGTGCACCGGCGACCTCGACGTCGTCTTCGGCCGGGGGGGTCGGCGTCGGCGTCGCTGCGTCGCCACCCGCAGGGGTCGCGGTGGCAGTGCCGCCCGCGACGACCGGCGCGGGTGCCGGCGTGATCGTCATTGTCCCCGGAGCGGATCCGAAGGTGTAGTTGGACGCCGAGAGCGAACCCAAAGAGCACGTGATCGCCCCGAGGTAGGTCCCCGGCGGTGTCGCCGCGCCGGTCGAGGTCGCGCACGACGGCGCCCCGGTGACTCCCGAAGTGCCGAGCGTCTGGCCGTTCACGAACCCGGTGATCGGAGCCGTGAACGCCGGGTCGGCGGAGCCGAACACGCGCGTCTGATCCGTTGCGGTGACCGTCAACGTGGCTTTGGCGACGGTCATGTTCCCGGCGGTGAAGCTGAACGAGTAGTTCGACGCGTCCAGCCCTCCGAGCGTGCAGGTGATGGCGCCGGTGTAGGTGGCGACCGTGCTCGCAGCGTTGGTGGTCGACGAGCACGATGCGGTGCCGGTGACGCCACTGGTGGCGAGCGTCTCGCTGTTGACGAACCCGGTGATCGTGTTGGTCAGCGTCGGGTTCGCGGCCCCGTAGTCCTTGGTCTTGTTGTCGGCGGTGACCGTCAACGTGGCTTTGGCGACAGTTTGGCCGCCGGTGAGGGTGCCGGTGCTGGTCGCGTAGTTGGTGGAGGTCGCGTAGGTGGCGGTGACGGTGTGGTTGCCGACGGTGAGTGCGGAGGTGGCGGTGGTGGCCTGTCCGCTGCCGTTGAGGGTGGCGGGGATGTTGGCGCCGCCGTCGATGCTGAAGTTGACGGTGCCGGTCGGGGTGCCGCTACCGGGGGCGACGGCGGCGACGGTCGCGGTGAACGTCACGTTCTGGCCGAACACTGACGGGTTCACGCTGCTCGACACCGTCGTGGTGGACGAGATCTTGTTGACGTCTTGGCCGCCGGTGAGGGTGCCGGTGCTGGTCGCGTAGTTGGTGGA
>JBKJJI010000063.1:0-9260 GCA_046598115.1 Acidimicrobiia bacterium
ATCGCGAGCTCGAGGCACGGTTCGCGGACCGGGCAGACCGCGCAGACCGCCTTGGCGCGCGCCGCACCGACCTCGTCGTCGTCCGTCGGATGGAAGACCTGCGGATCGACGCCCCGACACCGGGCCTGGTCCCGCCATGTGCTGCTCATCGCCCACCTACCTCTTGCCGCTTGCGAGCACATGTACAACGGTCAACGGCTGCGCCCTATTCCACCTCGCCCGTCACGACGTCATCCCACGACGACGTCAGGCCACGACGACGTCAGGCCACGACGACGTCAGGCCACTGCGAGTCAGGCCCACCGCCATCCGACCGCGGTCGGCTCGACGCCCGACGGTGCATCGGCGCGGGCCATGATGGGGACGTGGAACCGACCCGGATCGAGTGGCGCCTCGTGCTCCGAGGAGCACTCGCCGGACTGGCGGTCATCGTCCCGGTCACCGTCGTGCGGGTGGTGCTCGACCACGAGCTCGCCGACTTCGACGACAGCGGATGGGTCTACCCGCTGTTCGTGCTCATCCTCGTCGGGTACCTCGTGGCCGGCTGGGTCGCGGGCCGCACCGAGACCGAGACCCCGCTCATGCACGGGACGCTCGCGGGCATCGGGGTGCTCGGCCTGTGGATCCCGATCCGCATCGTGATCTGGGCCGTCCGAGAAGACGATCGGGGCCTCTTCCGAGGCGACGACGCGGCACTGCGCCCCGGTCAGATCTTCGGCAACCTCGTCATCGCCTCCGCGTTCGCCATGCTCGGCGCGCTGCTCGCGTCCCGGCGTGCGGCGGCCGCCGCACGCGTCGCCCCTCCGAGGTCAGGTGCCGAGGACGGGCACTAGCCCCCGGGAGCGACCGGCGGCGCGGCACCGTCGAGCAGCAGCGCACCGGCATCGCTCAGCGTGTTGTTGTCGACGAACAGGTGCTGGGTGCCGGCGTGGATGTCGCGGAAGCAGCGCCCGAGCACACTCGGCTGGCGCAGCGCATCGGACCCTGCCCAGGTGTACGCGAACCGCACCGCGTCGGCGGCGACTCTCGTCGCGTAGGTCGTGACCTGACGGAGCCGCCCGCGCCGCTCGGGACCCGGCTCGCGACCGGCGTCGAGGTCGGACTCGACCGCGGCGAAGGACTCGAAGACGACGGCCCGCGCCGCGCGCATGGCCGCATCGTGGAACCCCAGCTCGTACTGGAAGAGCTGCTGGTCCCGGACCGGGGTCGCACCGAGTCGGGCCTTGCCGGCGACGACCTCGACCACCTCTTCGAGGCCTCGCTTGCCGACGCCGAGCGCGAACCCTGCGTGCCCCGCCGCGGTGATCCCCAGCACGCTGAGCCCGTAGACCCGACCACCGCGCCGAGCGACCGCGTCGAGGAGCGGGAAGGTGAAGCCCTCCTCCACGGCCACGTCGTGGAGCGCGTAGTCGTAGCTGCCCGTCCCCTGCAGTCCCAGGACGTCCCAGTTGTCGAGGAACTCGACCTGGTCGCGCGGGACGAACGCCACGCGCATCTCCGGCATCCCGTCGGCACGGGCGACGAACTCGCCCTTGTGCACGACGAGCGCACCGCCGCTGATCCACGCGGCGTGGCCACTCCCGCTCGCGAACCCGTAGCGCCCGGTGAAGACGTAGCTCCCGTCGTCGCCGAGCTCGGCGGATCCGCGCGGGGCGAACATTCCGGCCACCGCGGGCATGCGGTTCGCTGCGTCGGCGAAGATCGTGGCGCACGCCTCGTCGCTCGTGAACACCGCCGCCATCGACATCGCGGTCGCGTTCGCCATGTGCGACCACCCGGTCGAGCCGTCGGCACGCGAGAGCTCCTCGAAGACCTCGAGCACCGTGAGGATCGACGCCTCGGAGCCGCCGAGCTCCGCGGGGACCATCAGCCCGAAGAGCCCGGCCTCGTGGAGCGCGTCGACGACGGGCGGCGTCATGGTTCCCGCGAGCTCGGCTGCGTCGGCCTCCGCCTCGACCAGTGGCGCGAGGGCGCGGGCGGCCGCGACGAGATCGGTGTCGCGCGCGACGGCAGTCACGGGGCTCAGGAGAACGTGAGCTTGCCGGCGTCGAACACGACGCTGTCGCCGACCCAGGTCTGGTAGATCGCCTCGTTGCCGTCGACCCAGATCTTCACGTCGAGGCGGTCGCCGGGCATGACCGGCGTGGAGAACCGCCCTTCCATGCTCTTGAAGCGGACCGGATCGCTCCCGCACACCGCGTGCAGCAGCGCCCGGCCGGTGAAGCCGTAGGTGCAGAGCCCGTGGAGGATCGGCTTCGGGAAGCCGGCGAGCGCTGCGAACGCGGGGTCGGAGTGCAGCGGGTTGCGGTCGCCATTGAGGCGGTAGAGCAGCGCCTGGTCGGTACGGGTGTCGTACGACACCACGTGGTCCGGGTCACGCTCGGGTGCGACGTTGCGCGGGCCGCTCGGCCCACGGTCGCCACCCCAACCACCTTCCCCACGGATGAACGCCGACATGGACGTCGTGAACAGCGGCTTGCCGGCCGCGTCCTTCGCCTCGTTCTCCAGCACGACGACCGCGGCCTTGCCCTTGTCGTAGATCGCGGCAACCTTGCCCTGCATCGTCGCGGTCCCGGCGACCGGCAGCGGTTGGTGGAGCGTGACGCTCTGCTCACCGTGCACGAGCATCGCCCAGTCGAACGTGCCGATGGCCGCCATCACGTTGCCACCACCGCTCGCGTTGATCACGACCGGCATCGTGGGGAGGGCCTGCTGCACCACGTCGGCGGAGTTCTCGGTCGTGAACTCGAGCTCGAAACCGGTGGGGTCGGTGGCGCCGGCGCCCACACCGAGGGCGTACAGCAAGCTGTCCTTCGACGTCCAGGACGCCTCGGCGGGCTCCGAGACGGTACCGGCGGCGTCGGGGTTGATGGGCATGTCCGGGCTCCTCGTGGTTCCTGCGGTGATGAAGGTCGTTGGATCGGCGTCCACTCTTACACTTTCTGTTCCGCCCGGTCCCATGTCCGGTCCCATGTCCGGTCCGATGCCCGGTCGCCCTCCAGCCCCGGGGAGTGCGTCCCCGGGTGACTGTTACGGTGCCGCCGGTGGACTTCGGCATCTACGCCCCCCAGCTCGCGTTCGACTACGACGACCTGCTCCACCGTGCCCGTCGCTGCGAGGAGCTCGGCTTCTCGTCGCTCTGGCTCTTCGACCACCTCTACGGGCCCGAGCTCCCCGCGACCCCGGCGTTCGAGGGCTGGACGCTCGCGACGGCGCTGCTCGCCCAGACCACCACGTTGCGGGTCGGGCACCTGGTCCTCTGCAACGGGTTCCGTCACCCCGCCCTCCTCGCCAAGATGGCCACGACCCTCGACGTGATCTCCGGCGGCCGCCTCGACCTCGGGATCGGCAGCGGGTCCTACGAGCCCGAGCACGAGCGCGCCGGGATGCAATGGGGCTCCTTCGCCGAGCGATCGGAACGCCTCGGGGAGTCGCTCGAGATCCTCACCCGGATGTTCGCCGAGGAGCTCACGACCTTCGACGGCACCCACTACCAGCTGCACGACATGCCGAACCTGCCCCGCCCGGTCCAGACGCCCCGCCCCCCGATCCACGTGGGCGGTGCCGGCGAGCGGCGGACCCTCCCGCTCGTCGCCCGGTACGCCGACGTGTGGAACCTCCCCACGTACGCGCTCGGCGAGCTCGACCGCAAGCGGGACGTGCTCGCCGCAGAGTGCGCGAAGATCGGCCGCGACCCGGTGGAGATCCGGATGTCGATCGAGGCGGTGCTGGTGACGGCGCCGGACGATGCCGCGTTCGCCGAGGCGATCGCGAAGGCGGAGCGCCGCTTCCCCGGCCCCGGCTGGGGGCTCCACGAGGGCGGGTACCTCGGGACACCGAACGCGATCGTCGACCGGATCGGCGAGCACGCCGAAGCCGGCTTCACCTCGTTCGTCTTCTTCACCCACGACCGCGCCTCCGACGCCACGCTCGAGCTCCTCGCGAGCGACGTGCTGCCCCACTTCGCCTGACCGGATGATGGTTCCGTCGCGCGCCTCATCGCGATCGAGGAGATCCGCTGGCTCAAGGCGCGGTATTCCCGATGTGCCCACGACAACCTGTCCCGGGCGGCGCGAGCGCGGCTACGCCGACTTCGAGCGACGGGCGGAAGCCTTCCTCGCCGCGCTCCCGGCGGCCTGACTACTTCGCGATGCGCGTCGCGGGGCTCTCCCCCGCTGCGAGCTTGGCGGCGTAGTCGTCAAGCCACGAGTGGAACGCACCCGACGCCTGCGAATCGGCGCTGAGACGCGGGTACGCGGGGATCTCGTAGTCGAGATCGAGCGGCGGGTGATCGGATGCCGGCTTGCGCGCCAGCACCTGCTCGAGGATGGGAGCGAGGCGCGCCTCCTTCGCGCGTGCACGGGCCGGCTCGCGCTCCACGAACTCCGGCATCACCTCGCGCGCGAACAGCTCGAGGGACTCCATGATGTGGTCGTGGCGGTTGCGCCCCGCGGCGCACGACAGGATCACCTGGTCGACGCCGTACTCCTCGTAGCGGCGCAGGTAGTCGCGCACCTGCTCGGGTGTCCCGGTCGCGCCGCGCAACCCGGTGACCCCGCCCTCCACCACCTTGGCGCCGAGCCGTTCGTCGTTGCCCGCGGCGAGGGCAACGGCCTCAGGGTCGTAGCCCTCCTCGGCCCGCCGCTGCTCGTAGTCCTCCCAGAGGTTCCCCCGCCCGGGCTGGTGGCGACCGAACACGTAGTAGTGGCCGAGCGAGTAGCCGATGAAGTTGCCGCCGTAGGCGCCGCGCCGGATCGCCTCGGCCTCGTCCTCGTGGCAGAAGAACGACGTCACGCACGCGAGGTTCGCGTTCACGGCGTCGCCGATCGGCACGCCTTCGGTCGCGAGGGTCGCGTAGTAGTCGTCGACCCAGTGCTGCGCCTCCTCCGGGTCGAAGAAGGCGAACGCGAGCGCACCGATGCCGTGCTGGGCCGCGAGGTGGATCGTCTCCCGCCGGCTGCACGCCACCCACACCGGCGGATGCGGCTGCTGCTGCGGCTTCGGCATCACGTTGCGGGGCGGGATCCGCACGTGCTCACCCGCGTGGCCGGTGAACGGATCCTCGGTGAGGCAGCGCAGCGCGACCCGCACACCCTCCTCCCACATGGCCCGCTTGTCGGCCGGGTCCACGCCGAACGCGTCGAGCTCGGCAGCGGCAGAACCCTCCCCCGTCCCGAACTCGACCCGTCCGCCGGACAGGAGGTCGAGGGTGGCGATCCGCTCCGCGATCCGGGCCGGGTGGTTGATCGCGGGGAGCGACTGCACGATCCCGTGCCCGAGCCGGATCCGCTCGGTGCGCTGCGACACCGCAGCGAGGAACAGCTCGGGCGCGCTCGAATGGCTGTACTCCTCGAGGAAGTGGTGCTCGACGAGCCAGGCGGTGTCGAAGCCGAGCCGGTCGGCGAGGACGATCTCCTCCATCGCCTCCTCGAGCACCCGCCGGTCGTCGCCCGGCGCCCAGGGTCGCGGCACCTGGTGCTCGAAGAACAGCCCGAACTTCACGCGCGTCCCTGCGCATCGTCCGGTGGTGGGGCGAGCGAGATGCGCGCGTTGTCGTAGCTGAGGATGCGCTCGTCGGGATCGACCTCGATGACGAGGTGCTCCCGCTCGTAATGGCCGCGGGACGCTTCGGGCATCGCGGGTCGATCGCCCGAGAAGCCCGCGTACTTCGCGTCCATCGCCACCCGGAACCGAGCGGTGAGGTCGACATCGTCGACGAAGCGGGCGTGGCCCGTGAGGTGCACGCCGCGCAGCTCGCGCCAGCGCTCGCCCGACTCCACGAGGAACGACACCCGCGGGTTGCGCCGGATGCGTGCGACCTTCTTCGTCGTCGCCACCGCGTCGACGTAGATGCGCTCGTCGAGCACTGCGAACCAGACCGGGAGCGTGATCGGTGTCCCGTCGGACTTCAGCGACGTGAAGATCCCCGTGTGCGAGGTTCGCAGCACCTCGAACGCCTCCTCACGGCTGAGACGGATGCTCACCCCGCGCCTTCCTGGGCGCGGCGCGCCACGCGCAGCTCGAACTTCTTGATCTTCCCCGACGGCGTGCGCGGGAAGTCGTCGACTACGTGGAGCTCCTCGGGCCACTTCGGTCGGGCGAGCCCGGCCGACTCGAGGTGCTCGCGCATCGCGGCGATGTCGGGAGCAGCGCCGTCGGGACGCAGCCGCACGTACGCGCATCCGTGCTCGCCGAGACGTGCATCCGGTGCGGCGATCACCGCGACCTCGGCGATCCCGTCCATGCGCACGAGCTGTTCCTCGACCTCGGCGGCGCTCACGTTCACGCCACCGCGGATGATGATGTCCTTCTTGCGGTCGGTGATCGTGAGGAAGCCATCTTCGTCGAGGACGCCGATGTCGCCGCTCGCGTACCAGCCATCGGCGTCGAAGGCCTCCTCGGTGAGCCGCACGTCGCCGTATCCCGCGCACAGGTCGGGGCCCCGGCTCAGGATCTCGCCCGCCTCACCAGGCCCGAGGTCGCGGCCGTCGTCGTCGACGATCCGCAGGTCAACGCCGCCGAGCGCCCGACCATCGGTGAACATGCGCCGATCGACCGGCGCGTCCGGGTCGCCTCCGGTGATCGACGGGTGCTCGGTCGACCCGTAGGACCGGGTGATGAAGATCCCGAGTGCGGCGGCACGCTCGGCCACCGCCTTCGGCACGGGCGCGCCGCCGAGCCCGATGCCCTTCATGAGCTGCGCATGGGCGGACGTGAAGTCGGGGTGGTCGAGGAGGCTGGTCAGGAAGACGGTCGCGCCGCTCCCGGCAGAGATCTTCGCCTCGAGGATCGCGCCGAGGACCGCGGCCGGGTTCCATGCGTCGGTGATGTGCAGGTCGACCCGGTGGTGCAGGGGGAGGAACAACCCCCCGAGCATCCCGATCGCGTGCGCGATGGGCGCGCCGATCAGGATGGGCGGGATGTCGGGCTGCTGCATCGCCGCGAGCTGACGGATCTCGGCAACCAGGGTCCGATGGGTGTGGATCACGCCCTTCGGGTCGGCAGTCGTCCCCGACGTGTACCCGACCACTGCGGGGGTGTCGGGGTCGAGGGCGAGCGGACCGTCGATCGGGTCCGACCCGACCAGGTCTCCGAACGGCACGAGGCCGGACGGCACCAGACCCGACGGCAGCGGAGCGACGCGGTCGCCGGTCGACCACACGACCACCGACTCGAGCGCGGGCAGCGACGGGGCGAGCGCCTCGATCCCGGCGATGTAGTCGAGGTGCCCGTACTGGTCGGCGGTCACCAACATGCGTGCGCCGCTCTCGCGCAGGATGTACTCGAGCTCCTTGGCCCCGTAGAAGTGGACGATCGGCACCACCACCGCGCCAGCGGCCGTCGCACCCCAGAAAGCGATGGCCGCCTCGATGCAGTTCGGGAACTGGAACGCGACGACATCGCCCGGACGAATTCCCCTGGCGACGAGCCCGTTGGCGAAGCGCAGGCTCTGCTCCCACACCTCGGCGATGGTCGCCTCGGCCGGGCGACGCTCCGACCAGATCCGGAGCCGGAGGTCGGGACGCTCGGTCACCGTCGTCTCCACGAACCGGGCGAGGGTGTCGTCGGTCCAGTGCCCTTCGGTGAAGTAGCGCTCACGGAGCTCCGGTGCCGTCTCCCGGAGCCGCCACCGCTCGAGCGGGTGCTCGGGCGCCGTCATCCGATCCCCAGCCGCGTGCGCACGTCGGCCGCGGTGGCGACCGGCCGGCCCGCGTCCGCGGCCCACCCGACGGCCCGTTCGACCCAGGCGGCGTTCGTGGCGTCGGGATCTGCCGACGGGTTGTCGCCGATCCCCACCCTCACACCGCCGCCACGCGCGATGGCGTGGCGGCCGAGCCGCTCGATGCGTGCTGGGTCGTCGAGCGAGTACGGCACCGCGATCCACTCCATGTCGAGTCCCTTCGGGAGCTGGGTCAGATGGAAGTCGAGCGCGTCCTCGGTCGGGAACGGCCCGACGGCCCACGCGCCCGAGAGGAAGAACTTCACCACGACGGGCGGGCGCACGAGCCCGGCTTCGAGCAGGAGCGCGAGCGTGCGCGTGCCGCCGAGATCGAAGACGCCGAACGTGGGCACGAGGCCCAGCGATGCGCCCCGCTCGAGCGCGCCCAGCGTGAACGACAGCGGGTTCGTGACGACGCCGGGCTCGATATCGGGGAACGGGAACGATCGGGTCGCCCCGTCCCAGATCACGGTGCTCACCGACCCGAGGTCGAGCGGCATCACCTCGAGCCCGTGGTCACGCTGCAACGCGAAGCAGTGGCCGAGCCGCCCGTCGACCGTGTCGACGTCGATCGGATACGTCGGGTACGCCAAGATCCCCGACTCGCGCATCCCGTCGAGCGCCTCGCCGTAGAGCGCCGTGTCGCCCAGGCGCTGCTCGCCGGTCACCGGGTCGCGAGCGTGCCAGTGGACGATCGCTGCCCCTGCGTCCGCGCAGCGGATCGCGTCGGTCGCGCACTCCGCCGGCGAATAGGCGACGTGGGGGTTCTGCGCGCGCGCCGCCGCCTCGTTGAGACCCACCTCGATCACCACGGCGTCGCCCTGCACGGACTAGGTACTACTGCATCCGCGGGCGATCCGTGAGAAGCGCGTCCACCTTCACCGCTTGGGGTCGGTGCGCCTCGTCAGGTGAGATCCAGCTCGATCTTGGAGAGGTTCTTCTTGTTGCAGTCGAACGTTCCCGGCTTCTTCGGGTGGACCCGAACGAACTTCCCGTTCTTCACCTGGGTCATCACGATGCAGCCCGGGGGCTGGTGGTTCCCCACATCGGTCGGACCCATGAGGCCGAAGGCGTCGTAGGAGTTCTCGGACTTCAGGGCGTCCAGGAGCGCCTGCCGGTTGAACGTGCCGCCTGCCTCGACAGCCTTCTTCGCCGCGGTCTCGAACAGCAGCGCGCCGACCAACGCGTTGACCGCGTTGCTGTTGAGCTTGTCGACCCCACCGAGCTCCTTGACCAGTGCCTTGAGCCTCGGGTTGCGCTTGTACTCGGTGTAGAAGGGCAACGAGGTCAGGGGCATGTACGTGCCTTCGACGTCGGCGCCGCCCTGTTCGATGAACGCGCCGTCATAACAGCTCTGGTTGCAGGCCCAGATCTTGACCGAGCTCACGCCCTGGATCTTCGCCTCGCGCCGGAGGAGGGCCATCGTGCCCGCGCTGTTGTTGTGGTACACGAAGTTGGCGCCGGTGTCCTTGATCACCTGCACGATCGGGGTCATCTGCGCTTGGGTCGCGCGTGCTGACACGTCGAAGTAGTCCTGGCC
>JBKJJI010000223.1:0-15673 GCA_046598115.1 Acidimicrobiia bacterium
CGCCCCCCTCCCCTTCAGTCTTCTTGATGCGTCTCTCACCCGCCTATGGCGGGGTGAGAGACGCATGTCCGAGTACTCGGCGTCCGAGTACTCGGCGTCCCAATACTCGACGTCCCAATACTCGACGTCCCAATACTCGACGTCTGGGTACTGGGGGCTCAGGGCCATGCGGGGCTCGGGCCGAACGGGCTCGGGAGACCGAGCTTGCCGGGGTTGAGGATCCCGTTGGGGTCGAGCGACTGCTTCGCGCCCGCGAGGACGTCGAACGCCGGACCCAGGGCGTCGCGCAGGAACCGGGCGCGGTTGAGCCCCACGCCGTGGTGGTGGCTGAGCGCGCCACCGTGTTCGAGGACGGCATGGGTCCCGGCGTCCCAGACCACGCGGTAGTACGCGTCGCGCTCCTCGAGCGGCGGCTGGCCGGCGAAGGTGAAGTAGAGGCACGCGCCGTCGGAGTACGCGTGCGACTGGTGGGCAGATGCGACGAGCGTGTGCTCGACGGCACGGATGGCGTCGATCGCTGCCGTGTAGATCGCGGGGAGGTCGCGCCACCGGGCCGCGATCTCCATCGTGTCGACCACGTACCCGCGCGTGACGAGCGCTTCCAGGGCCGACACGTCGTTGCGGTGGTCGAGCCAGCGCCCGACGAGGGCCGTGCCGTCGAGCACACGGCCGTCGGCGCACTCCTCGGCGATGACGGCCATCACCCCGTCGACGAGGTGCGCGTCGCCCTCGTCGAGGACGAGGAGCGGGTGGAGGTCGGCGCCCGTCTCGAACCCGCGGTCGCCCTCGATCGTGTCGTAGAGGCGTAGCACCGCGGGGGTCGCCCCGCGCCGCAGGATCCGTCGGCACGCATCGAGGCCCGCCTCGAACGACTCGAACCCGTACGCGGCGCGTCGCTCGACGGCAGGGACGGGATGGGCGCGGAGGCGGGCGCCGGTGATCACGCCGAGCGTGCCCTCGCTCCCGACGAAGAGCTGCGTGAGGTCGGGGCCGGCGGCGGCACGTGGCGCACCGCCGGTGTGGATCGTGCTCCCGTCGGCGAGGACCACGTCGAGCCCCACCACCATGTCTTCGATCTTCCCGTAGCGGGTCGAGTACTGGCCGGCACCGCGACACGCGATCCACCCGCCCACCGTGGAGAGCGCCACCGACTGGGGCCAGTGCCCCACCGAGAGCCCGTGGTCGGCGCGCAGCTCGTCTTCGAAGACGTCGCCGAACGTTCCGGGGAGCACGTCGACCACGAGGGAGGCGTCGTCGACGTCGACGATCCCCGTCATCCCGCAGAGGTCGAGGACCACACCACCATGGACGGGGACGCTCGCGCCGCAGACCCCGCTGCGGCCGGCGGCCGTCGTCACGGGGACGCGGACCTCGTCGCAGATCTGGATGACCGCCGCGACCTGCGCGGCGTCGGTCGGCGTGGCGACTGCGGCCGCGAGCCCCGGGACCTCGCCGTCGAGGGCCCAGATCATCGCGAGCGGCCACCAGTCGCGGCTGGCCTCGGTGCGGACGTCGACCTCGACGCTCACATCGTCGCACGCGCTCCGGAGCCGACCGAGCAGTTCGTCGTCGACGGCGACGTGCGCAGCACCGAGTCGGGCGCGCACCTCCGACGCGTCTGCGCCGAGCGCGATGGGCGGGGTGGGTTCGCCGCGGCGGGCGTCGGGCATGGTGCAGCCTCGCGCGTCGGCGCGACTACGCGCCGAGGGACGTGTCGAGTGCGGTCTCGGGGAGGTGCGCGCTCGTGCGCTCGTGCTCGACCGAGGCCCGGTAGGCCTGCACCTCTCGGGCGACGTCGTCGTCGGTCCAGCCGAGCTCGGGCGCGAGGAGGCGGGCGACGTCGTCGGCCGCGGCGGCGGACGCGTCGCGCGCGAGGAGTCGGGCACGCGTCCTGCGGGAGAGCACGTCGTCGAGGGTGCGGGCCATCTCGTGGCGGACGGCGTACACGGCCTCCGCCCGGAGGTAGGGGAGCCCGGGCACGAGGGCGTCGCCGAGGTCGGGGTCGGCGGCGAGGTCGAGGATCGCCGACGCCTCGGTCCCGTAGCGGCCGGAGAGATGCTCGTGGAGGCTTGGCTCGGTGGTCTCGGGCGGCGCCTCGAACCCTTCGGAGCCGATGATCGGGAGCGACTTCGTCCGGCTCCGGGCCCGGATGCCGAGCAGCCGGGTGGCCTGGTCGACCGTGTCCTTGGCCATGCGCCGGTACGTCGTGAGCTTCCCGCCGGTGACCGTGATGACGCCGCTGTCGGAGACGCGCACGCCGTGACGACGCGAGAGGTCGGCGGTGCGTTCCGAGCGTGCGGTGCGCAGGAGCGGACGGAGCCCGGCCCAGGTCGCGACGACGTCGTCCTCGGTGACGGGGTCCTCGATCGTCGCGTTCAGGGCTGCGAGCAGGTAGGCGACGTCTTCGGGGGTGCACTGCGGATCATCGAGCGGACCGTCGTACTCGGTGTCGGTGGTGCCGACGTACGTCGTGTCGCCCCATGGGACGACGAAGATGGAGCGCCGATCCTTGGCGACGGGGACGACCGCGGCGATGTCGTTGCGCACGCGTGCCCAGGGCACGGTGATGTGGATCCCCTTGGCCGGACGGATGGAGTCGGGGTTCGTGCCCTCGTCCATCGTGCGGATCGCGTCGGCCCACACGCCGGTCGCGTTGATCACCGACCGGGTGCGTATCTCGATCGTCTCGCCGTCGGCGGTGAGGCGCGCGCCGGCCACCTTCCCGTCCGGGCCCTTGGTGAGGCCGTCGACCGACACGTAGTTCGCGATGACGGCGCCGTGTGCGGCAGCGGTGCGGGCGATCGCCAAGGTGAAGCGGGCGTCGTCGACCCGGGCGTCGTAGTAGAGGTACGCGCTCGCGACGTTGTCGCGGCGCAGGGTCGGCATGTGGGCCAGGGCTTCGTCGCGCGAGATCCGCTGATGGAGCTTGCGGATCCGCCAGCCGCCGGTGAGGTCGTACAGCCACAGCGCCGTGCCGAGCGCGCGCGCGATGCGTCGGTTGATCAGGCCGTCGCGGGTGAGGATCGGGATGAGGAAGGGGAGCACGCGCACGAGGTGGGGCGCGTTGCGGAGGGCGACCTGCCGCTCGTGCAGCGCTTCGTAGACGAGGCGGAACTCCCGCTGCTGCAGGTAGCGGATGCCGCCGTGCACCAGCTTCGACGACTTCGACGACGTGCCTGCGGCGAAGTCGGCCCGGTCGACGAGGGCCGTCCGCAGGCCGCGGCTCGCGGCGTCGAGCGCGCACCCGACCCCGGTGATCCCGCCGCCCACCACGAGGACGTCGAACTCCTCCGTGCGGAGGCGATCGAGCGCGGCGCGCCGCTCGGTGGACGAGGTGGCCATGGACCCATGTTACCGACCGGTAGCAATCGGCCGCCCAACGGCCTCGCTGGGCGAACCGGGTGCTCAGTAGGCGAGGAGGTGGCCGACGTCGCGGACGATGTCGGCGACCTGCGGGAGCGTCGCGTGCTCGAGGGTCGGCTCGTAGCCGACCGGCGTGTCGGCGGCCGCGAGGCGCAGGACCGGGGCATCGAGGTCTTCGAAGCATTCGTCGGCGATCCAGGCAGCGATCTCCGCACCGAAGCCGGCCGTCAGTGTGTCCTCGTGCAGGACGAGGACACGGCCGGTCCGCGCGACGGAATCGGCGACGATGTCGCGGTCCCACGGCGAGATCGTGCGCAGGTCGATGAGGTCGACCTGGCCGCCGTCGGGATCGATCTCGCGCGACGCGAGCTCGGCCCGGTGCACCGTGGCTCCCCACGTGACGATCGTGACCGCGGTGCCATGACGCACATGGGTGCCGCGCCCGAACGGCAGCATCCAGCCCACCGGTGGGAACGGGTCGCGGTTGTAGCCCTGCCGGTACAGGTGCTTGTGCTCGAGGAACAGCACCGGGTCCTCGCAGGCGAACGCGGTGCGCAGCAGCCCCGCGGCGTCGCGTGCGCGCGACGGGAACGCGATGAGCAGACCGGGGATGTGGGCGAAGATCGACTCGCCGCTCTGCGAGTGCCAGATCGAGCCGCCGGTCAGGTATCCGCCGATCGGGATGCGGATCACGGTCGGGCACGTGAAGGCGCCGTTGCTCCGCCAGCGGATCGTGGCCGCCTCCGACTTGATCTGGGTCATCGCCGGCCACACGTAGTCGAAGAACTGGATCTCGGGCGACGGTCGCAGTCCGCGGATCGCCTGTCCGACGGCGCGGCCGATGATGTTCGCCTCGGCGAGCGGGGTGTTGAAGCAACGCGCCTGACCGAACTCGCGCTGCAGCCCGAAGGTGATGCCGAAGACCCCACCCTTGCCAGGCACCTCGTCGAGCGCGGTCGGGTCGGCATCGGCGACGTCCTCGCCGAAGACGCGGATGCGCTCGTCGGCCGCCATCTGCTCGTGCAACGTGAGGCGGATCGCCTCACCGAAGGTGACCGGCTCGGCGACCGGGCCGTCGCCCAGGTCGCCCGGTGCCGGGTCGGGTGCCGGATCGGGCGCCGGATCAGATGGCAGGTCGATGACCGGCGGTGGGCCCACGAGGTGGTCGCGGATCGTCGCGGGGTCGGGACGCGGCGACGCCAGCGCGCGCTGGGCCTCCTCGGCCACGAGCGCGGTCGCGTCGGCGCGGATCTGCTGCGCCTGGGTCGCGGTGATCGCGCCGGAGTGGACGAGCTCGCGCTCGAGGACGTCGATCGGGTCGTGCTCGGCCTCGTCGGCGAGCTCGGCGTCGGGGCGGTACTTCTTCTGGTCGTCGGACAGCGAGTGCGAGTACGGGCGGGTGACGGTGGCGTGGATGAGGCCGGGGCCCTGGCCGGCACGGACGCGGTGCACGGCGTCGGCGCCGAGCCGCCGCGACTCGAAGTAGTCGCGACCGTCGAACCGGGTCACGTGCAGGCCGCGCACGCCCGCCACCATCTCCGAGATCGGCGCGGGCGCCTGGTCGGTCGCCCGTACCGAGATCGCGTACCCGTTGTCGGCGACGACGAACAGAACGGGCAGGGCGAGGCGCGCCGCCGTGCCGATGCTCTCCCAGAACTCCCCTTCGGCCGTGGCGCCCTCGCCGAGCGAGACGTACGTGACCTCGTCGCCGTACGCGACGCAGCCCGGCAGGTCGCGTCGCACGATGTAGCGCCCCGCTTCCGCACACCCGACCGCCGGGAGGCACTGGGAGCCGGTGGGGCTCGACTGCGTGACGATGTGGCGTCCGACGTCGCCCCAGTGGCACGGCATCTGACGGCCGCCCGACGCCGGGTCGTCGGCCGACCCGACGGCCTGGAGGAGCAGGTCGAGCGGGGGGACGCCCAGGCCGAGGACGAGCGCGCGGTCCCGGTAGTACGGGAAGAACCAGTCGTAGCCCGGGCGCAGCTCGCGCGCGAGGGCGAGCAGCAGGGACTCGTGCCCGGCACCGGAGATCTGGAAGAACACCCGGCTCTGCTGGCGCAGCGTGATCTCGCGGTCGTCGAGCGCCCTCGAGATGCACGCGAGCCGGAAGTCGGCGACGGCCTCGTCGAGGGCGATCCCACGATGGTGACCCCCGAGGGGGTCGTGGACCGGATCGTGTGGCGGGTCGTGCGAGCGCACTACGGGCGAGCCTACGGCGCCGCGTTGACAGTCGCGAGGGGTCGGTACCGTGGGCGTCGTGCGAGCGCCACGCCCCGGCTTCCTGTCGCCGGTCGTCCGCCGTCTCGGGGCCGAGCTGGGGATCGATCCCCGCGGGCTCACCGGCACCGGGCGCGCCGACCGCGTCACCCGCGACGACGTCCTGCGCGCTGCCGCGGCGCGCTCGGCCCCGGCGCCCGTCGTTGCGCACGACGTCGCCGAGCGCGAGACGGTCCACGGCCCGGTCCCGTTCTCGAACCTGCGCCGTCAGATGGCGACGCGACTCCTGGCTGCGAAGCGGTCCGCGGCGCACGCGTACTGCTCCGCCGAGGTCGTGGTCGAAGCGGTCGAGCGGGTCCGGGCGTCCCACGGGGAGGCGTTCCGCGCCGAGGAGGGCTTCTCGCTCACCTACCTCCCCTTCTTCGCGCGCGCGACGGTCGACGCGCTGCGCGAGTTCCCGTACCTCAACGGCACCGTGGGCGACGACGAGCTCCGGGTCTCGGGCTCGGTGCACCTGGGCATCGCGGTCGACCTCGACGGGGAGGGGCTCCTCATCCCCGTCGTGCACGACGCTGGGACCAAGGGTCTCCGGGTGCTCGCACGGGAGATCGTCGACCTCGCGCGGCGGGCGCGCGGGGGCGATCTCCGCCCCGACGACGTCAGCGGCGGCACGTTCACGGTGACGAACCCGGGACCGTTCTCGACGGTGGCGTCGGTGCCGATCATCAATGCGCCCCAGGTCGGGATCCTCGTGACCGACGCGGTCCGGCGGATCCCGGTCGTGGTGGAGGGGGACGGTGCCGACGGCATCGCGGTCCGGGCAGTCGCGACGATCGGCCTGTCGTTCGACCACCGCGCGGTCGACGGTGGGTACGCGACGTCATTCGTCAGCCGGGTCGGCGAGATCGTCGCGACCAGAGACTGGGTGACCGAGCTCTGAGCGTTCAGGCGACGGTGCCCGGACCGCCCTGATCCGTGACCACGGAGAACCCCGCTTCGGCCCAGGCCTGCATGCCGCCCGCGATGTTGTGCGCGTCGTATCCGGCCTGCACCAGCGCCTCCGTGACCTTGCCCGACCGGTTCCCCGACCGGCACATCACGACGACTGCACTCTCCGAGGGCAGCTCGGTGTGGCGGGTCCCGATCTCACCCATGGGGATCCACCGCGCCGCGTCGGCGTGGCCCGTCTCCCACTCCACCGCCTCGCGCACGTCGAGCAAGATGGCACCGGCTTCGACCCGCCGTCGGGCCTCGGCAACGTCGACCGTCGGGATCTCGCCCACCGGACTGTTGGGCGTCTCGCTCATGGGTTGCTCCCTGCCACTTCGTGACGCCAGGCCTCGAAGCCGCCCAGCACGTCGGACACGTCGGTGAAACCCCTGGTCGTGAGCACGCTCGCGGCGACGGCCGACCGCGCGCCGCCGGCGCAGTAGACGACGGTGGGGGCCGAGGGGTCGAGCTCGGCGATCGCGCTGATGAGCCGGGGGAGGGGTGTCGCGTGGGCGCCGGGGATCGCGCCGAGGGCGACCTCGCCGGGGTTCCGCACGTCGAGCACCTGGAGCCCGTCCACGTCGCGCCGACTGGTCTCGAGCTCGCGCGCGGTCATCCGGGACGAGCGCTCGGTCGCACCGGGGTTGGCCGCGAGCGTGATGAGGGCATCGTCGAGGAAGCCGACGACACCGTCGAAGCCGATCCGGCCGAGTCGGACCTTGGCCTCGAGCTCGGTGCCTGGGTTACCCACGAGCACGATGCGGTCGTCGTGGCCGAGCACGTCGCCCGTCCACTCGGAGAAGCGTCCTCCGAGCGAGACGTTGATGGAACCACGGAGGTGCCCGGCGGCGAAGTCCATGGGGTCGCGGGTGTCGAGCACCGCGGCGCCTTCGGCCTGTGAGGCGATGACTTCCGCCAGCGTCATCGCGGGCGGCGCGTGCACCTCGTCGAGGGTCGGGCGGTCCTCGCGGTTGCGCGCCGCGTCGAACGCGAAGTAGCCGGGTGCGGTGGGTTGTCCCTCGGTGACCACCGCGACGAACTCGTCCTCGGTCATCGGCTGGAGCGCGTAGTTCACGAGCCGCTGCTCGCCGATCGTCGACTGCTTCTCCGTGGACAGCTGCTTCCCGCACGCCGAGCCGGCACCGTGTGCGGGGAACACCCTCGTCTCGTCGGGCAGGGTGAGCAGGCGCTCGTGCAGTGAGCGGTACAGCTGGCGGCCCAGCTCGTCGGCCGTGACGCCGATCGACGAGAGCAGGTCGGGCCGGCCGACATCGCCGATGAACAACGTGTCGCCGGTGAGCACCGCGTACGGCGCGCCGTCGTCGGGGTGCTCGTGCACCACGATGCTGATCGACTCGGGGGTGTGGCCGGGTGTGGCCCGGATCTCGAGCTGCACGTCGCCGAGCGAGAGCAGGGTGCCGTCGGCGAGCGGCTCGTAGGCGAAACCGATCCCGGTGGCGGCGTCGCCGTAGGAGATGACAGCACCGGTCTGCTCGGCGAGCTCGAGGTGCCCGGAGAGGAAGTCGGCGTGCACGTGCGTCTCGAGCACTCGCTCGATGGTGAGCCCCTGGGCCTGGGCGTCGGCGACGTACTGCGAGACGTCGCGCTGGGGATCGACCACGACGGCCCGGCCGCTCGTTTCGTCGCCCACGAGGTAGGACGCGTGCGAGAGGCAGTCGAGGTAGTACTGGGTGAAGATCATCGTGCACCCCATTGTGGCGCGCCGGGTGTGTTGTGCTCCCGCCCGGGAGTCAGCCCGCGACGCGCTCCTCGGCGACCGTACGGAGCCGTCGGTAGTCGGCTTTTCCGGCCGCGGAGCGCCCGAGCGAGTCGAGGACGACCACGTGCCGGGGGCGCTTGTAGCCCGAAAGGCGGCCGCGACACCACGCGGTGAGCGCGTCGGGCAGCGTCGCGGCGGACGTGTCGTCGGTCGCGACGACGAGCGCGACGACGACCTCACCGAAACGGTCGTCGGGCACACCGACGACGAGGCAGTCGGCGACGCCGGAGTGCTCTCGCAGGAGCAGCTCGACCTCCTCGGGGTAGACCTTCTCGCCGCCCGTGTTGATGCACGCCGAACCGCGACCGAGCAGCCGGATCGTGCCGTCGGCGTCGACAGTCGCGTAGTCGCCGGGGATCGAGTACCGCACACCGTCCACGACCCGGAACGTCGCGGCGGTCTTCTCCGCGTCGCCGTGGTACCCGAGCGGGATGGGGCCCGTCACGGCGACGAGGCCGACCTCTTCGCTCCCGGGGGCGACGGGTGCGCCGGTGTCCTCCGACAGCACGGTGACGCGGTCGTTCACCGAGAACCGCGCCGGGCGGATGTCGCTGTCGGAGCGGGTCGCGGTTCGCGACATCAGTCCCTCGGACGCACCCAGCGAGTCGATGAGCGTCACGTGGGGGATGTGCGTGAGCAGTCCCGCCTTCACGTCGGGGCTCCAGGTGACTCCCGACGACGTGATCGCACGGAGCGCGTCGAGATCCCAGCGGTCAGGTTCACGCTCGAGGGCGTCGAGGAGCGGGCGCGCGAACACGTCGCCGACGATCGTGAGGACCGCGACCTGGTTGCGCACTACCTCGTCCCAGAGCAGCTCGGCGTCGAGCCCGACGCGGTCGACGAGGACGACGGTCCCGCCGCCGGACAGCGTCGACAACGCGATGAACAGGCCGGTCCCGTGCATGAGGGGGCACGCGGGCAGGCACGTGCCCGTCCGCTTCCCGGCGCGCGCAGCGGCGATCGGGTCGGGGGGCTCGGTCCCCGGTCGGTTCATCTGCCAGAGCGCCCGGTAGAGGTCGTCGTTGCGCCACATCACGCCCTTGGGCATCCCGGTGGTGCCCCCGGTGTAGAGCAGCAACAGGTCGTCGCCGTCGGGCGCGCGCTCGCGCCACGGGCCCGACGGGTCGGCGACGAGCAGCGCGGCTTCGTAGTCGGCACCGGTCTCGAGCACCGCGACCACACCGTCGGTGACGGCCACGGCCTCGCGGGCTGCCGGTGCGAACGCCGGGTCGTGCACGATCGCCCGGGCGCCGCTGTTCTCGAGCACGTAGCGGACCTCGTCGGCGACGTACCGGTAGTTGACGTTCACGGGGGCGGCGCCGATGCGCAGCGCCGCGTAGAAGGTCTCGAGGTACTCGGGCCGGTTCGTCGCGTCGATCGCGACCTTGTCGCCGGGGCGCACCCCCGCGGTCCACAGGTGGCCCGCCAGGCGGGCGGCGCGATCGTCGAACGCACCCCAGGTGACCCGCCGTTCGCCGCAGACGAGCGCGTCGCGGTCGGGGACCTCCTGCGCGATGCCTTCCCAGGTCGCGGCGAAGCTCCAGCCCGGCATGGCGAGCAGGGTAGGCGCGGGCCCCGGTTCCGACCCCGGCTCCGGCCCCCGGACCCGCGATGATGGTGCGAGTGCCCATCGCCATGATCCCCCGAGCGTTCGCGGAAGCTCTTTCTGGCAGGGTGGCCGGGACCGTGTCGAGCGCCGTTGCCGATGCAGCGAACGTCGTGCGCGGCGGTGTCGCCCGGTCGGTGCGGATGCGGCTCGCCGCCGATCCGGCCGGCCCGAGGGTCGACACCGTTGGCGACCTCGGCTGGTTCGGGCCCGACTCCGTCGCGTGGCGGGTGCACGCCGACCTCTCGACGGTCACCGGTGGGCTCCGGGCGTTGCTCTACCAGACGCTCCACCCCCTCGCGATGGCCGGAGTGGCCGACCACTCCGACTACCGCAGCGATCCCTGGGGTCGGCTCCGCCGCACGGCACAGTTCGTCGCCGCGACCACGTACGGCACGAGCGAGGAGGCGGCCACCGCGGTCGCGGTCGTGCAACGGGTGCACCAGCACGTGCGCGGCACGGCACCCGACGGACGCGTGTACTCCGCCGACCGACCGGACCTCCTGGCCTGGGTGCACGCCACCGAGGTCGACAGCTTCCTCGCGGCGTACCGCCGGTACGGCCCCGGCCTCGACGACGCCGACGCCGACCGCTACGTCGACGAGATGGCGGTGGTCGCGCGAGCGTTCGGCGCCGACCCGGTCCCCACCAGCACCGCCGAGCTGCAGGCTGTCATCGGTTCGTACGAGCTGCACGCGACCCGTCAGACGCGCGACGTGTTGCGCTTCCTCCTCGCGCCGCCCCTCCCGCTCGCCGCACGGCCGACGTACGGGCTGATCGCGACCGCCGCGGTGGAGCTGCTGCCGTGGTCGGCCCAGCGCGAGCTGCGCCTCGTCGTGCCCCCGTTCGCCGGACTGCTCGGAGTCCGCCCCGCGACCCGGGCGCTGCTCGGGACGCTCCGCTGGGCGCTCGGCGAGTCGCCCGCGCTCGCGTCGGCGCACGCGCGTGCCGCGAGATTCCAGCCCGGTAGGTTGGCGTGATGCGTGCTCGCCGGTTCGTCGTGGTGCCATCGGTCGCGCTCGCGGCGGTCCTCGCGACCGTCGGCGCGGCACCCGCGCAGTCCGGCGGGACCACCACGACGTCGGGGAAGGCGCCCCGGACGACAGCGACGACGACGGATTCGACGACGGCCACGACCAGGGCGAAGGCGGGGACGACCACGTCCACCGGCTCGGAGTCGTCCACGACGAGCACGTCGATTCCCCCGGGGATCGATCCCGTGCAGCGGAGCCAGTTCGCGCGCATCGCCTCGCGGATCCTCGAGGAGTACGAGATCCCTGGCGCGGTGGTCGGTGTGTTCACGCCGGAAGGCGAGTGGGTGCTCACCCGCGGCTTCGCGAACGTCAACGCCAAGCGCGGGATCCGGCGGAGCGACCGGTTCGGTATCCGCAGCGTCAGCAAGTCGTTCACGGTGACGGCACTGCTGCGGTTGGTCGACCGCGGCGACGTCGGTCTCGACGACCCGATCTCGGACTATGTCGAGGGCGTCCCGGGTGGGGAGGCGATCAGCCTGCGCCAGCTCGCCGCGATGACGAGTGGTCTGCCCGACTACATCGACTCGCCCGAGGTGCGCGCCGCGCTGGGCGAGGACCCGACCCGGGAGTGGACCGACCGCGAGCTGGTCGACGCCGCGTTCGCGCTCCCGCCCGAGTTCGCGCCCGGCACCGAGTACTCGTACACGAACACGAACACGATCCTGCTCGGGATGGTGGTCGAGGCCGTGACCGAGAAGCCCTTCGCCGACGCACTGCGCTCGCTGGTGCTGCGTCCGCTCGGGCTGAACGACACGAGCTACGCGCCGGGTCGGCCGATCCCCGACCCGCACGCGCTCTCGTACGACGTCGACCCCGACACGGGCGAGGCGACCCGGGTCGACGTCGACACCAGCGCGTTCTCCACCGCGGGAGGGATCGTCTCGACGCTCGACGATCTGCGCGTGTGGGTGGAGTCACTCGCGACCGGTGGGCTCGTCGAGAAGTCGACCCAGTGGCAGCGCCTCGCGGCGTCGCGGGTCGCGACCGACGGACCGGTCTACGACCGCTACGGGCTGGGCATCGGGGAGATCGACGGCTGGTGGGGCCACACCGGCCAGGGCCTCGGGTACCAGGCAGCCGCGTTCCACGACCCGGTCGATGACGCGACGATCGTCGTGCTCGTGAACGCGGCGCCGAGCGTCAACGTGCCGGAGTTGGTGTTCGCGGCGTTGGCGCGTCAGCTCGGCAGGGCGTAGTAGCCCGGAACGTCCGGCAGGCTCGCCGCGGCTGCGTCGGTGGGGAGCGGGAGCGCCCGCACCGCGTCGACGGTGCGCTGCGCGTCCCATCCCGAGTACGCGACACCGGCGATCGGCACGAACCCGGCGCCCCATCGGGCGAGGAGGCGGGCCGTCACCTTCTTGATCATCGCCCGGGTGACGTGGCGGGTGACCCCGTTCGCGGCACCGGTCGATCCGGTCATCGCGGCGATCACGTCGCCCGCGACCTGCTGGGGATCCGGCTCGATGCCGGCGGCCTGGAGCGTGTGGACCCGCAGGGACGCGGCCACGTAGATCTCGACGGAGAGGGCGACGAGGTTCGCGCCGATCACGACCGGCAGCGTCGCGGGGACGGTCGTACCGGCGGAGACGAGCGCCGTGAGCGCCTCGACCTCCTCGCCTGCAGCGGCCAGCCCACCCGCGGTCGCGAGGATCGCCTTCGCGCTCACGTCGCGCTGCACAGGCAGGGGATGGGCGACGAACAGCGGCGTCACGATTGTGAGCAGACGCTCGGTCTCGGTCTCGACGACCGCGTTCGCCTGCGCCGGGGTGCGGATCTTGCGCAGCGCGTAGAGCGACTTGCCGATCTCGGGGAGGGCTTCGCGCGGCAGCGACTGGAGCGCGGTCGCGGTGGCGGTGCGCACGCGCCCCACCGCCGCGACGCCCGCGACGCCGGTGGCGCGCGCTCGGCTGGTCCAGCCCCGCAACGGCGCGGCGAGGTCGCGCGCGAGCAGGCGGGCGGCATCGGCCGCGTCTCCCGCGATCGCTCGGGTCCTGCTCGGGATGCTCATGCGATTCCTCGTCCGGTTCGTGTGCGCGGCCGGTTCGTGTGGGCGGTGCAGGGTCTGCAACACCGGCGCACCGAGATGCGTTCCCGCTACAGGTGCTTCGGGGGTCGTGGGATGAACGGGCTGGTCCGTGCGACGTACTCCTCGTACCCCGGACGGCGCTCGACCAACGAGCGTTCGAGCAGCGTGACACCCGAGACCCGGCGCAGCAGCACGGTCATCACGACGGCCCCGACGATGCCGACCGCACCGAGGCCACTCTCGGCCGCGACGATCGCGATGCCCCACCACACGCACGCGTCACCGAAGTAGTTGGGGTGGCGCGTGTAGCGCCACAGCCCCCGGTCCATCACCTGGCCTGCGTTGGCGACGTCGGCCTTGAAGCGCACGAGCTGGAAGTCGCCGACCGACTCGAACGCGAGCCCCACGGCCCAGATCGCGATCCCCAGGAACCCGATCACCCCGAGCCCCGGGTCGTCGGGGACCTGGCCGAGCTGCACTGGCAGCGACACCGTCCACATCAGCAGGCCCTGGAGCCCGAACACCGTGAACAGGCTCACCCACCAGAACCGCGCACCCCAGTGGCGGCGCATCGCCTGGTATCGGAAGTCCTCACCGCTCCCCAGGTTGCGCCACGCGAGGTAGCCGGAGAGGCGCAGCCCCCACGCCGAGACGAGGGCGACGAGGACCCACTGGCGCGTGTTGTCGCCGTCGACGGCGATGCGCACGCCCCACGCGACGAGCACGAAGCCCAGACCCCAGATCGGATCGACGATGGAGGCGTCGCGCAGGCCGACGCTGGCGATCCAGGCGAGCAGCATCAGCACCGTCACGACCGCGGCGGCCACGACGAGTGCAGTGAGCGCGTCGCTCACGACGACTGGGCTGCCAACGCGGCGTCGACCTCGGCGTCGAGCAAGAGCCACTGCTCGTCGAGCCAGGTCGTGAACGCTTCGCCCGAGGGCACCTCGGCACGCGGCACGCGGCGCGCGACGAAGCGGATCGTCCGCCCGACGAAGAGCGGAGGGACGCCGCCGAGGATCCCGCCGAAGGTGTCCATCCCGTCGAAGCCGACGTGCCAGGCCAGGACCACGTCGGCGTCGGGGGCACCTTCGAGCATCGCCTGGGCACCGGCAGGACGCGGCGGAATGAGGTGCCGGAGCCCGGCCAAGCGGCGGGCCCGCTCGGGATCGCGCTCGCCGATCTTCTCGAGCGCGCGGGCACGCTTCTTCGGGTTGGCGCGCGTCCCTTCGGGGTAGATCGTGCCGCACTCGTCGGTGCCGAGCCCGACGGTCAGCTCGCGCAGCGCGTCGAGCTCGGGGCCGGAGTCGGTCGCGTGGCGGTCGAGGAAGTGGTTCTGCAGCCGGTTGCCCGCGATGTCGAGGCACGGGTCCGAGAGCAGCTCGCGCTTGAGCACGAAGCGGACCCGCTTGCGCGCCTTGCCGACGATGGCCCAGGCCGTCACGAGCGAGTCGGCGAGGCACGCGTGGCGTGCCATCACGATGGCGCGCCCGGGCGTGATCGCCTCGACGCCCTCGACCTCGACCCGCATGCCCGCGGTGAGGCGGAGTGCCCGCAGGAGGTTCGTCGCCCACCACCGCTGGGTCTTCGTCATCTGCTCGTAGTCGTCGGCGCGACCGGTGATCCAGTTCCAGAAGATCCCGACGAGCGCTCCCGACTCGAGCCAGAACCAGCAGAGCCCGAAGAGCAGCAAGCGGGTTCGGGGGAGGCGCTTCGGTGCGGTGACGAGGTCGACGACGAGCACGATGGGGAGCCAGACCGGGAGCAGTGCCAGGAGCACGATGCCCCCGAGCGGGATCATGGGCACCGAGACGATGCGCCGCCGGAACGTCGCCGCGGGTGGGGTCGTGGTGCGGTAGCCGGCCATGTCAGGCCGGGCGACGAACGTTCAGGGCGAGGGCGTTGTCGCGCAGGACGAGGCGGCGGTCGGCGTCGCGCAGCTCCTTGACCTCGTTCACGTAGTCGAGCGGCTGGGGCATCCCCTCGATGTGGGGCCAGTCGGAGCCGAAGATGACCCGATCGGCACCCATCAGGTCGACGATCTCGTAGACGTCGTCCTCCCAGAACGGGTTGATCCACACGTGGCGCCGGAACGTCTCGCCCGGGTCCTCGGAGAAGTACCCCATGAGCTTGTGCGACGTGGACTCGAGCTTGCGGAACAGGTCGGGGAGGAACCCCGAGCCGTTCTCGACCGACGCGATCCGCAGGTTGGGGAACCGGTCGAAGAGCTTGTCGAACACGAGCGAGAGCAGGAAGTCGTAGGCGGCCCGCTCGATCGCGAACATGCGGATCGACGGGCGTCCCGCACCGGAGCCGAACGCGGCGCTGAATGCGTCGTCGGCGTAGCCCTGGCTGGAGTAGCCGCTGTCGCCGGCGTGGACGACGACCGTGATGCCGGCCTCGTTCACCCGCGCCCAGAACCCGTCGAACATCGGGTCGCCCGGGCTGCGCTGGCCGAGCGAGGTGGTCGGCGCAGCCGGGCGCAGCACGATCGTGCGGGCGTCGTGGTCGAGGGCCCACTCGAGCTCGCGCACTGCCCAGTCGGGGTCGCACAGTGACAGCGAAGGCGCCGCGAAGATCCGGTCGCGGTGGTTGCAGCCCCAGTCGTCCTGGAGCCAGCGGTTGAACGCGCTGAACATGAGGGTCACGCCCTC
>JBKJJI010000384.1:0-7605 GCA_046598115.1 Acidimicrobiia bacterium
GAACGGATGCATCCCGGTGCCGGCGATCGCAACCTCCGTGCGCCCCGTGCTCACCGCGAGGCCCCGGTGTCGGGAGCGAACGAGTAGGTGGTGACGACGTCATCGGCCCCGTCGCCGTGCTCAGGATCCGGTCCGAGCTCGGCGATCACGAGGTGCATCGGCATGCCGAACTCGAGGCGCGTCGGGTCGGGCTCCTCGAGTCGGGTGATCACCCGGAGCCCGCCGTCGAGCTCGACGACGCCGAACCCGAACGGGACGGTGCCGAGGTAGCCGGGGGGAGGCGCCGTGACCGCGGTCCAGCCCCAGAGCTTCCCCCGGCTCGGCAGGTGCACCTCGCGGACGTCGTCGCCACCGCAGGCAGGGCATGTGGACGCCATCGGGAACTGGACCCGGCCGCACGCGCCGCAGTCGCCCCCGAGGAGGAACGGTGCGCCGTCGGGGTCGACGCCGAAGATCCCGTCGTGCACGGGTCGCGTCGCGGCGCTCACGTGACACCCCGGGCGGCGAGGTCGTCGAGGTCGGCGTCAGAGAGGTCGAGCAGCTCGGCGAGCACGTCGCGCGTGTCCGCGCCGAGGCGCGGTGCCCCGGAGGGCGCAGCTGCGTCGGAACCCGCGATCCGCGGGAACGGAGCCTGCTGGCGCAACGGCCCGACGACCGGATCGTCGACGGTGACAAGGTCGCCGCGCGCGGCCACGTGCGGGTCGTTAAAGATGTCGGCTGCGGTGTAGGCCGTCGCGACGGGTACGTCGGCCGCGATGCACCGCGCCTCGATCTCGTTCGCGGGGAGCGTCGCCGTCCACTCGGCGACGATCGCGTTGATCGCGTCGCCGTGGGCCGCGCGCTCTGCCAGCCGTGCGTAATCGGGTTCGGCGACGAGGTCGGGGCGTTCCATCGCCTTGCAGAGGCGAGCGAAGTTCGCGTCGGAGCCCGCGACGATGCAGACGTACTTGCCGTCGGCGGTGGGGTAGTTGTCGAGCGGGGCCGAGTTCGCGAGCCGATTCCCTTCGCGACTGCGAACGATGCCCAGCTTGTCGTACGCCGGCAGCGTCCACTCCAGGATCCGTAATGCGGCGCCGTACAGCGCCGCGTCGATCACCGCGCCCGATCCGTCGCGCGCATCGCGCGCGTAGAGCGCCGCGGTGGCGGCCTGCGCGGCGAAGATCCCGGTGAGGTAGTCGGAGATGGTGACCCCGACGCGCACCGGCGGCCGGTCGGGGTAGCCGGTGAGGTGCAGCAGGCCGCCGAACCCGATGCCGACACGGTCGAGCCCCGGGCGCGGCGAGTTGGGCCCGTCCTGACCGAAGCTGGAGATGCGCACGGTGATGAGGCGGTCGGGGAGGTCCGTGGGAGCGATGTTCCACCGCTCGAGCGTGCCGGGCCGGAAGTTCTCCACCAGCACATCGGCGGTGGCAGCGAGGCGACGCAGCAGGTCCTGACCGTCGGGGGTCCGGAGGTCGAGCGTGATGCTCCGCCGGCCGCGGCCCTCGACGGCCCAGAACAGCGAGTAGCCGTCGCCGTCGGGGTCGGAGGGATCGGGCGCGAACGGCCCGATCTCGCGCATGAAGTCGCCGGTGCCGGGCTGTTCGACCTTGATCACGTCGGCGCCCTGCTCGCCGAGGAGCCCGGCGCAGAACGGCGCGGCGATGCGGGTGCCGAGATCGAGGACCCGCAGACCGGTGAGCGGACCGCTCACTCGCCTGCCTGCTCGCGCTTCACCGCTGACATGCCGCCTTCTTTGCGGGCGTCGGTCGCCGCGAGCGCGGTGGCGCTGTTGCTCACGAGCTGGTGCACCATGAAGTGGTACCGCCAGGCCTCGCGCTGGCCCTGCAGGTCGATGGTGCGGTTGATCGTGTCCTTGATCGCCTGCGCGGTCACCGGAGGGACGAGCGCGACCTTGTCTGCCATCGCGCGGGCGGCCGACGCGAGGTCGGCGCGGGGGACCACCTGGTTGACGAGGCCGAGGCGCTCGGCCTCGTGTGCATCGAGCGTCGACGCGCAGAGCAGGAACTCCTTCGCCTTGCGGGGGCCGAGCTCCCATGGCTCGACGAGCAGCTCCACCCCGACGCCGGTCATCCGGGCAACCGGGTTCGAGAACTGGGCGTCGTCGGCCGCGACGATGAGGTCGCACATGGACGCGAGCATCAGGCCAGCAGCGGCGCATGCTCCCTGCACCGCGGCGATCGTCGGCTTGCGGAGGTCGCGCAGGCGCACGCACTTGTCCCAGTACATGACCTGCTCGTGGTGGAGCTTGCCCTCGGGGGTGTCGCGCATCCGGGCCCACTCGCTCGTGCCCTCGAGGATCTCCTTGAGGTCGTGCCCCGCCGAGAAGTGCTTGCCCTCGCCGGCGAGGATGATCACGCGCACGGTGTCGTCGCCGTCGGCGAGGTCGAGCGCGCGGTCGAGCTCCTCGAGCATCGCGGTGTTCTGCGCGTTGGCAGCCTCGGGGCGATCCAACGTGATCGTCGCGACGGGGCCGTTGACCTGGTAGCGGATCGCCGAGAACGTGCCTGCTGCTGATTTCGCCGCTGCTGACATCGACGTCAGCGTACGAGATATCCCCCTCCGATGATGCGTCTCTCACCCGCCTCTGGTGGGGTGCCCCAGCGATGTGGGCGACGCACGACCGAGATCTCGGGCCCTACGACGCTCGCTTGGGTTCGCGGGGGAGGCCGAGCACTCGCTCGCTCAGGATGTTGCGCTGGATCTCGTTGGTGCCGGCCCAGATCGACGAGGCCTGGTAGTAGAGCCACGAGCGCTGCCACGTGCCCTCGCCCGGATTGTCGGCAGCGCCGAACCACAGGGGCGCGCTCGGCCCGAGCACCTCCATGACGGTGTCGTGGAGCCGTTTGCTCATCTCGCTCCAGTACAGCTTCAGCGCGCTGCCTTCCGGCCCGGGCGGCTCGCCCTTGGCGACGCGTGAGAGCGTGCGCCAGTTGTGGAGTTGGAAGAGACGCACCTCCACCGCTGCCTGCGCGAGGCGCGGTCGGAGCCGGTCGTCGTCGAAGGCGTTGCATTCGAGGGCCAGGAGGAGCAGCTCCTCGAGCAGCTGGATGTGGATGACGAGCTGGCGGGGGTTGATGCCGCGCTCGTGCGTGAGCGTGGAGTTCGCGACCCGCCAGCCCTCGTCGACCGGGCCGATGCGCTGGGTGTCGGGGATCACGACGCCGTCGAAGAACACCTCGTTGAACTCCGTCTCGTCGGTGATCTGCCGGAGCGGGCGCACCTCTACTCCGGGGGCGCGCATGTCGACGGCGAACGCGGTGATGCCGGCCTGCTTGGGGACGTCGGGGTTCGTCCGTGCGAGGCACAGGCCCCAGTCGGCGAACTGCGCGTACGACGTCCACACCTTCTGGCCGTCGAGGACCCATTCGTCGTCGCGGGGAACCGCGCGGGTGCTGACGGCGGCGAGGTCGCTGCCGGCCCCGGGCTCGCTGAACAGCTGGCACCAGAGCTCCTCGGCCGGCGGGATCTTCGCCAGCCAGCGCGTCTTCTGCTCCGGGGTGCCGTGGGCGAGCAACGTCGGCCCGACCAGGTTGATCCCGATGCGCCCCACCAGCTCGGGGGCGCGCGCCCGGGCGAGCTCCTCGGTGACGATGAAGTGCTCGACAGCACCGGCGCCCCGTCCGCCGTACTCCTCCGGCCAGGGAACGGCGACCCAACGGCCGCTCGCGAGCTTGCCCTGCCAGTCGCGCCCGAACGTGATCTCGTCGGCCAGGTCGTCGAAGCGCGGTGGGAGCCCTTTCCCGTACTCCCACGGCAGGTGCTCCTGCAGCCAGGCGCGCACCTCGGACCGGAGTGCGGACTCGTCCGCGGTGGGGGTGAGGTTCACGCAGCCCTGACGCTCAGTCGCCGCGCTGGTCGACCGGTACGTAGGTGCCCGCGGTTGGCCCGACGTAGATCTGGCGTGGGCGGCCGATCTTGGTGGCAGGGCTCTCGATCATCTCTTTCCAGTGGGCGAGCCACCCGGGAAGCCGACCCATCGCGAAGAGCACGGTGAACATGTTCGTGGGGAACCCCATGGCCCGGTAGATCAGCCCCGAGTAGAAGTCGACGTTCGGGTAGAGCTTGCGCTCGATGAAGTACTCGTCGGCGAGGGCGACGTCTTCGAGCCGCTTGGCGAGATCGAGCAGCTCGTCGCGCTGACCCATCTCGTCGATCAGCTCGTCGGCGATGCCCTTGAGGATGCGGGCGCGAGGGTCGTAGTCCTTGTAGACGCGGTGGCCGAACCCCGAGAGACGGAACGAGTCGTCGGGGTCCTTGGCTCGCGCGACGTAGGAGTCGAGATCTCCGCCGCCGTCTCGGATGGACTCGAGCATCTCGATCACAGCCTGGTTCGCACCGCCGTGCAGCGGACCCCACAGTGCATTGATCCCGGCGGCGATCGCGGCGTAGATGTTGACCTCACTCGAGCCGACGAGCCGGACGGTGGAGGTCGAGCAGTTCTGCTCGTGGTCGGCGTGCAGGATGAGCAGGACCTTGAGCGCCTTCACGACCGTCGGGCTGACGTGATACGGCTCGGAGGGGAGCGCGAACATCATCGTGAGGAAGTTCTCGATGAGGTCCAGCTTGTTGTTGGGGTAGACGAACGGCTGGCCGACGGACTTCTTGTATGCGTAGGCGGCGATCGTCGGGAGCTTGGCCATCAGGCGGATGATCGAGAGCTCGGCCTCGACCGGATCGTTCGGGTCGAGGCTGTCCTGGTAGAAGGTCGAGAGCGCGGTGATGGCCGACGACAGCGTCGCCATCGGGTGCGCGTCCTTCGGGAAGCCGTCGAAGAAGCGCTTCACGTCTTCGTGGACGAGGGTGTGGCTCCGGATCGCGTAGCGGAACTCGTCGAGCTCGCTCCCGACCGGGAGCCGGCCGTAGATGAGCAGGTACGACGTCTCGAGGAACGAGGGCTGGTGCCCGGAGACCAGCTCCTCGATCGGGATCCCGCGGTAGCGCAGGATCCCGGCGTCACCGTCGATGTAGGTGATGGCCGACTCGCACGACCCGGTGTTCAGGAAGCCGTTGTCGAGGGTGACCATGCCGGTGTTGGCTCGGAGCTTGGCGATGTCGACGCCGAGCTCGCCTTCCGATCCGTGCACGACCGGCAGCTCGACCTCTGTTTCGCCGTAGCGCAGGATCGCAGCGTCGTCACTCAACTTCGGACTCCTTGGGCTGGCCTCGCTCGCATCGTAGCGGCCACCTTCGGGCGGTTTCCGAGCCGTCCGGCAGGGCTAGCGTCGCGACACGTTGATCGAACGTCGAGCGGAGGTACGGATGGGGCGGGACTCGGTGAGCATCGAGATCGACCGGGAGCCGGCGATCGTGTTCGACGCGATCGCCGACGTGACCCGCATGGGCGAGTGGAGTCCCGAGTGCACGGGCGGGCGGTGGGCCGGAGGCGCGACGGGACCGGCCCCCGGGGCTGAGTTCGAGGGTGACAACCGGGTGGCGCTGCTCGGTGCCACGCTCAAGCGATGGACCACCACGTCCAAGGTGACCGAGTGCGTGCCCGGGAAGGTCTTCGCGTTCGTCACCGAGGACTACACGACCTGGCACTACGACCTGGAGCCGACCGCGACGGGGACCAGGATCACCGAGTCGTACGACTACGCCACGCCGTCGGGGCTCCAGGGCTTCGTCTACGAGAAGGTCGTGCGCCGGGCGTCGGCGATGACACGCGGCATGCGTCGCACGCTCGAACGCTTGAAGCAGACGATCGAGTCGACGTAGAGGAGCGGGAGTGAAGGCCGCGGTTGCGGTCTGGCGGATGATGTGCTGCGAGCGGAGCGGATGCAGCGAGCGCAGCGAGTGGAAGTAGCGGAGCGGGAGCAGCACGAGAGAGATGGACTTCGATCTGAGTGAGGACCAGGAGGCGCTGCGCGAGGGTGCGCGCGACCTCCTGGCCGGGATGGCATCGCCCACGCAGGTGCGCGTCGTCGTCGAAGCAGGCGGCGGGATCGATGCCGACCTCTGGTCGGCGATGGCCGCGCAGGGGTGGCCTGCGGTCACCCGGCCCGAGGCCGCCGGGGGCCTCGGCATGGGCGCAGTCGAGGTCGCGGTGCTCCTCGAGGAGATCGGGCGGGCTGCGGCGCCCGCGCCGTTCGCTCCGACCGTCTTGGCCATCGATGCACTCGATGCGGGCGGCGCGACCGACCTCGCCGACCGACTCCTGGTCGATACGACGGACGCGCCCGCGGCGGGCTGCGTCGTGTGGAGCCGCGATCCGTCGGCCGTCCGGGCCGACGAACAGGGCGGCTCGTGGGTGCTCACCGGACGCGCCGACCCGACGCCGTACGCACCGTCCTCCACGGTGGCGGTCGTGGTCGCCGCGACCGGCGACGGTCCCGGTCTGTTCGCCGCGGACCTCGAGGTCGTCGGGCGACCCGAGCGCGAGTCCGCGATGGACCGGACCCGAGAGCTCGGATGGCCCCACTTCGACGCCACCCCTGCGGTGCACCTCGGTGGCCCGGACGCCGTCGACCGTGTCGTCGACCTCGGAGCGGTGTTCGCCTGTGCGGAGATGCTCGGCGGGGCGAACCGGGTGCTCGAGCTCGCGGTCGAGTACGCGAAGGACCGCGTCCAGTTCGGCCGACCGGTCGGCAGCTTCCAGGCGGTCAAGCACCGCTGCGCCGACATGCTCGTCGACGTCGAGGGGATGCGGTCGAGCACCTACTGGGCCGCGTGGTGCCTCGGCGCGCGCGATCGGGAGGCCTCGATCGCTGCGTCGACCGCGAAGGTCTGGTGCGCAGATGCGTCGAAGCGCGTGATGGCGTCGGCCCTCCAGGTCCACGGCGGCATCGGTTTCACCTGGGAGCACGACCTCCACCTCTTCATGAAGCGGGCGCAGCTGGACCAGCTCTCGTTCGGTGACGCGTCCTTCCACCGCGAACGTCTCGCCCGTCTGCTCCGGACGCGGGTCGAGGCGGGCGAGGGCGTGCTGTGACCACGCGCGAGTCGTCGGTCCCCGCTGACCTCGCGTTCGGGCCGTGGGGAGACCCGGTGCGCGTCCGGATCGACTCGGTCCCCGTCGCGCTGTTCGCAAGGGCTGTGAAGGATCGCAACCCGCTATATGCATCCGAGGTGGCCGCCGATGCCGCCGGGCTCCCGGGCGTGGTGCCTCCGCCGACCTTCACGTTCGTCATGGGGCACGGCGGCGCGCTCCCTGACCTCCAGCCCGACGGTGGCACCGGGCGGATGATGTCGCCCGACTCGGGTCTCTCCGCCGACGGCACGTCCGAGACTGGCCTCTACCTCCACGGCGAGCAGCGCTTCGAGTACCACAGCGTCGGCGTGGTCGGCGACGTGCTCGACGGGCGGATGCGCGTGTCAGAGGAGTACTTCAAGCAAGGCGCGCGTGGCGAAATGCGCATGACCGTGCTCGAGACCCTGTGGTCCGACGCCGCGACCGGTGACCCGGTCGTGACCGAGCAGACCGTCTCGGTGTTCCTCCCCGGCGGCTGATCTGGTGGGCGCTCAGTCACATCTCGGTGGCTGTCGAGGCACCCGATCGAGTTCGATGTCAGAGACATAGGGGATCGCGCCGTGTGCGCATGCGCGGGCGATCGCGCGGGCGATGCCTGACGCATCATCCACTCGCGCGTAGTCCGTCGTCGTGAC
>JBKJJI010000430.1:0-7202 GCA_046598115.1 Acidimicrobiia bacterium
GGCGGTCCGACCCATGTCCACGGCATGAGCCGCGAGCGCACGCGGGACGACGCCGTTCGCCAGGCCGAGGAGCCCGACAGCGGGTTGCGTCTGGATCCCGACGCCGAGGGACCAGGGCTGCGTGAGTGGTTCGACGCCCTCCATCGGCTCGACGTCCCCGCGGCGGCGTTCGACACCCGCGTCGACCTCCCTGTCGCACTCACGGGGCGCGCGTCGAAAGGGATCGCCCGGCGGCTGCGCAAGCTCCACTGCAGTGAGATCGCGGTGCCGCATTCGTTCCTCGTGACCACCGAGACCGAGCTCGAGCCCGACGAGGCGCTCCATGCGCACCGCTGGGGCTCCGCGCTCGCAGCGGCGTCGGCGGGCCACCGCGGTCGAGGCGTCCGGTCGGCACGGTAACGTCGCCTGCCCCTACGGGAGACAAGGACGCGTGACACCGACCGCGGATCCCGACGACACGACCTGGCGTCCCGGTCGGCTCGCGCTCGCGCTCGCTCGTCCTCGTGTTCGGAGGCGCCGGGCTTCGAGTACCTCCAGGCGCGGGGCGACGGGCCGATGGGCCAGGCGGCCGGGCTCGGCGACAGCGAGCGGGTGATTCGGCTGGCTCGGGCCATGGCACGGGTCCAGCAACAGGAGATGGCGTCCATGAACGCCGCACGTGCGACGCTCGGTCTCGCCACCGTCACTACGGACCCGCCCGCCACTCATTAGTCAGGCGGGCACTAGCGAACCTGACCCTCACACAGCGGGCGCGCGTCGAGACCCCGGGCCGGAGGCCCGAGGTCCCGCCCGCGGCCGAGCGGGGGTCGACTCAGCCCGCCTCGTGCTCGCCCTCGCGGTCCGCCTTCTGCGAGACGACCTGGAAGGAGCGGTCGAGCTGCACGTCGACCTGGGACCCGTCGTCCCGGGTGACCTCGACCTCGTAGTAGCTCTCCTCGTCGTCGATCTCGGTGCCCGTCACCTTCCCGCCCCCGAGGTGGTCGAGCGCGGCAGTGCGCGCCCGGTCCAGCGCGGGGCCGGTGATCGGGGTGTCGGTCGCGTCGTCGTCGCCACCGCTGGCGACCGCGATCCCGGTGCCGCCGACGACGGCCAGCGCTGCGACGACTCCCGCCGCAACGACCTTCTTCCCTACCTTCATCTGGTGCTCCTTCTCCGTGTTGGGGGGTCGGCGGCATGTTCGCCACCGCCTGCGGAGTGTGCGCCCCCGGACCTGAACCCAGCCTGACGCGTCGGAGACATGCCACCGTCTGTCGCCATGGGGCATGCTCACGATCCAGCACACGGGCCCGGGAGGTCTCCAGCATGGACGTTCGGTCGATCGCAGACATCGAGCCCGAGGTGGAGCACAACGGCACCGTGCCCGTCTGGTGGATGATCCGACCGCGTGAGATGAAAGACCTCACCGACGGCGGCTACCTGGAGCTCGCCAACGAGTTCGAGGTGGCGGCCGGTGCCGCGGTGTTCCCGCACACGCACCCCACCCACGAGTTCTACTTCGTGATGCGCGGTGCCGGCACCATGGTGATCTCCGACGAGCGCCACGAGATCGGACCCGGCGACCTCGTCTACATCCCGCCCGACGCGGTCCACAGCCTCGAGACGATCGGCGATGCACCGATCCACTGCTTCTGCTTCGCGGTGGGGACCCGGGACGCCGGCGTCATCGACTACACGACCCACTAGGGACGGCGATGCGCATCGCGTTGATGGCGCCCATGAAGCCCGAGCTCGCGCCACTGGTGCGCAAGCTCGATCTCCAGCGTCGTGAGGCAGACGGGGTCCGTCTCCACGAAGCGACCGTCGACGGGATCGACGTCGTGGCGACCATCACCGGGATCGGGACCGCAGCCGCGATCAGCGCGACGGAGCGCCTGCTCGACACGATCGCGGTCGATCACGTCGTCGTGGTCGGGATCGCCGGCGGTGTCGGCCCGACCGTGGGCATCGGCGACCTCGTGGTGCCCGAGGTCGTCCTCGACGGGGATGGCGGTACGGCATATCGGGCGCACGCCCTCGGCGAGGTACCGACGCGCGGGACGATCATCACCTCGGACCAGTTCGGCTACGAACCCGCCGACATCGCACGTTTCGTGGCGACCGGCGTCGTCGCACTCGACATGGAGACGGCATCCGTCGCGGGCGTCTGCGAGCAGCGTGGCCTCCCGTGGTCGGCGTTCCGCGCGATCAGCGATCGCGGCGACGACGACACCGTCGACGCCAAGGTCCTGGAGATGGCGGGCACCGACGGCGGCGGCGACCTCAAGGGCGTCCTCAAGTACCTGGTTCGCAAGCCGTGGAAGATCCCCCACCTCGCGCGTCTCGCGAAGGGCTCGAAGCTCGCGACCGAACGCGCCGCCGATGCTGCGATCGAGGCGATCCGCCATCGCGCGAGACGCTGAGCGACGAAACCACGACCCGCGTCATCCGTTCATCGCAGCAAGGACACCAGCAGGAGGCTGGCGATCTCCACCGCGACGAGCAAGAGGACGAGTGCCGCCCAGATCGCGACGAACTTCAGCCGCTCGGACATCGCGCCCTCAGCCGTCTGCTGCCGGCACGATCACGAGCGGACGCGTCGAGTGGTGGGCGAGGGTGTGCGGCACGCTTCCGAGGAGCATCTCCAGGAACCCGCCGGAACCGCGGCGTCCCACGACGACGAGCGCGGCGTCCTCTTCTTCGGCCACGGCGCGGAGCGCCGCAGCCGGACTGCCTTCCTTCACCATCTCCCGGGTCCGGACGCCGGAATCGCGGAGCGGACCGACCCAACGACTGAGCTCGGCGCCCATCTCGGCGCGGTAGGCCCCCACGTCGATCGTGATGCCAGCCCTTGGATCTCCCATCCCGAGGATCGGGACGAGGTCCAGCGCGAGCACGGCGACCACTTCCGCATCAAGAGCCGGAGCGTGCTCGATGCACCACCGGATGGCGGCCTCGCCACCCACCGAACCGTCGACCCCCAAGACGATCGTGCGACCGGGCATGTGTTCCTCACTGTCGAGGCGCTGCGACAGGTTCATCGTCGGCTTGATCGTCGAGCCCGCCCAGGGCACGAGGTCCCGGAACGATGGTCCGGAAAGACCCGCGAGGCGCCAACGATGGGGCAGGGCTTCTCGAGGACGAGACGGTAGTGGTCGAGCAGCTCGCGCTCGAAGCACACGCTGTTGGGGCTCACCCCCGACGTGAACGCGAGGCGGAAATCCTTGCTCGTCAGCCAGCGCGGCACCAGCCGCGCCTTGAGGAGGTTCTTGCGCAGGCTCGGAGTGCCGAACCGTAGACGCCACTGCCTGATCGTCTCGATGTAGTCGAGCCGGCCGCTCGAGCTGGCGACGAGTCGGAAGTACGGCTCGGCGGACTCGATGATCTGCTCCTGCCCGAACGGGAGGCACGACCCGGGGAACTGATGACCGAGCAGCGCGAGGTACCAGGAGTCGGAATCTCGCGGTGCGTCGATCGAGACCTCGTCGATCGGGATCATGTTGCGCCCGAACACCATCGTCTGGAGGAAGAGCCGTCCCCGGTCCGGGAGCACGCTCGCGATGCGACCGAAGAGGTCCCGGTAGATCTCCTCCTGCTGCCCGGCGGCATGCTCCTCGGGTGAGCAGAAGTGCTCGAAGGCGCCGAGGCTCACGACGGCGTCGAACGCACCGAACTGCTCTGGGGAGAGCGAGCGTGCGTCGGCGAGGTGGACGTCGAGCCCGTTGCGTCGGCAGGCCGCGACCTGGGCCGACGACAGCGACACGCCCACGCCGACGCCACCCCGCGTGCGAACCTCGTCGAGCATCGGACCCCATCCGCATCCGAGATCGAGGATTCGGTGGCCCGGACCGAAGCCGACCTGCTCGGCGACGAAGTCGCGCTTGCGCCGCTGGGCGTCCTCGAGGCTGAGCGAGAAGTCGCCGTCGTACTTGGCGCCGCTGAAGTCGGCCATCTCCCCGAGGCTGAGGCGGAAGATCCGATCGATGAGCGAGTACGTGAAGTCGAGATCCTTCCTGTCGGCCATGACAAACCCTAGGCACCTCGGCGACCGGCGCGCGCGACGAGCCCGTACGCTGCGCCGCATGGCCGCGCGCTTCGAGGAGATCGACCGACGCGAGACGCGGATGGGCCTGATCACGGTGCGCCGCCGGTTCGAACCCACGCTCGAGATCGACGTCTACGAGGTCAAGCTCGACGACGAGTTCCTCATGTCGAGCCTGTTCACGGTCGCCGAGACCCAGCTCGCCGAGCTCGTGCTCGCGGCGGTCGACGGAGAACAGCTCGACGTGGTCGTCGGCGGGCTCGGCCTGGGGTACACCGCGCGGGCCGCGCTCGCCGACCGTCGGGTCCGGTCGCTCGACGTCGTCGACGCCATCGAGGCCGTCATCGAATGGCACATGGCGGACCTGCTCCCCGACGCGAGCGTGCTCACGGCCGACGAGCGATGCCACCTCGTCCACGGGGACTTCTTCGCCATGATGTCGAGCGGCGAGCGCATCCGTGCGAACTCGCCCGAGCGTGTGCACGCGATCCTCGTCGACATCGACCACACCCCGCGGCACGTGCTGCACCCCAGCCACGCCGCGTTCTACGAGCCCGCCGGGCTCCGGCGTCTCGCCGAGCGCCTCCATCCCGGGGGCGTCTTCGGGCTGTGGTCGGACGGCGCGACCGACCCGGAGTTCCTGGCCAGGGCTGAGTCGGTCTTCGCGTCGTGCGTGGCGAACACCGTGTCGTTCCCCAACTTCTACATGGGCGAGGACTCGGCGAGCACCGTCTACGTCGCCACGGTCGGACCGACCTGACCTCGACGCTCCGGGAATCCCTTCCACTCCGGGGCCTCCATGCAACGTCCGAACCTCTCGAGGTTCACGGCGATCAAGCTCCTGCTGCTGTTCGCCGCGTTCCTCTCGTTCCTGCTGTCGGTGGGCTTGTTCTTCCTCACCGACAACGAGTCGCAGGGGACCTTCGTCGGCCTCTGGGTCCCGTCGATCCTCTCGCTCGGCGCCCTCATGCTCGTCGGAGAGGAGCAGCGATGAGCCTTGGACTGCTCTTCAGCATCGGTGCCGTGGTCTTCGTGATCGCGATGACCGGCGTCTTCCTCTTCGGGCTCACCCTCTTCGAGCAGTGGCAGGTGCGCGACGACCAGGCGGGACGGGACGTCGAGCCCTCGACCTGAACCATCCCTGGTCGGCGCGCCGGTGCGCGTCGATCAGGGTGCCCCGTCGGGGTCGTGGCCAGACGCTCAACGACCCAGGACCACAGCTCCCGGCGACGCTCGGGGGTGTCGGTCACTCTCGTACGGCGGAGCTTGTGGAGCGTCCGCGGTCGCCGGTCGAGCCAGAACTGCCCGTTCGAGCCCAACGGCTCGTCGTCGGCGTCGAGCCAGACGAGCGTGTCGGCGCCCTCCTCGGGAGTCCGCAGCAGCGTGCCCATCAGCTTCGAGAACGTCGGTAGCGAGTCCTGGACGCCGGGTGTGTCGGCCCACCCTGGATGCATCGCATGGAAGTGGATGCCCCGACCCGCGCACCGCTCGGCCCACATCTCGTTGAGCGTCACCTGCGCTCGCGTCGCCCGGGCGTACTGCTCGGCACCCTTGTACTCCTGCGCCGGCATCTCGAGCTTGGAAACCGTGAGCCCCGCCGTGTACATCCCGCCCGACGACACATTCGACGAGCCGGGCGACACTGCTACTTCTGCGCGCTGCACCCCGAACGGCAGGGCACCGTCGTCGTCTGCTGAGCCGGATCACCCTGTCCGACGACGGTGATCGCGCTCGGCGAACTGCTTGATAGTGAGGAGCTGCTTGCGCATCATCACCAGATCGCCGACCGGCGGCACACGCCGCATGAGCCATCCGAGGCCCCGCGGGTAGACGACCGCGAGCTTGACCGTGAGTCGGGAGTGCTCGAGACCAGACGGTGAGACGCAATAGCTCAGGGCGAGACGTCCGAACACGGATCGCCGCGCGAGCAGCGTGATCGAGCGATCGACCTCGAAGCCGGCGATCTCGAAGAACGCCAGCGCTCGCTGCCCGAGCTCGAGCTGCTCGAACCCCGGGGTGAGCTCGCGTGGGCTCCGTCGGCCCCAGTTGTCGATCCAGTCGTAGCTGTACGGGGCGACGCGGAGCTGGCAGAGCCAGCGCCACACCAACGCCGCCGGCGCGGCGACATCGATCGCCCGATACGCGACCTGCTGTGGATCGGGCATGAGCGCATCGCACGGATACGGCGCGGCCTGCTCCGCAGCGGTCGATCCCCAGACGTACCCGAGCAACGGCACGACGCGCCTCCCATCTCCTAACCTACAACCAGATGGTTGTAGGTTAGGAACGCCGAGCAAACGAACTCTTCCACGCGCTGGCCGATGCGACACGCCGCGACATCGTCGCCCGCGTGCTCGACGGAGAGCACTCAATCTCCTCCTTGGCAGGGCACTACGCCATGAGCTTCGCCGCCGTGCAGAAGCATGTCGCGGTGCTCGCGCGCGCCGGCCTCGTCGCCAAGCGGCGCAGTGGCCGCGAGCAGCGCGTCCGCGGCCGGATCGACACGGTGCGCGAGGCGCAGGGACTGCTCGCCGAGCCACCAGCACCACGATGAACAGGAGCGAACCATGACCGTCACCAACGTCGAGAAGGATGCCGAGCAGCACACCATGACGATCACGTCGCACTTCGACGCGCCCATCGAGCGAGTCTGGGAGCTGTGGGCGAACCCACGCCTGCTCGAGCGCTGGTGGGGTCCGCCCACGTACCCCGCGACCGTCGTCGACCACGACCTCACCCCGGGCGGGAAGGTCACCTACTTCATGACCGGACCCGACGGCGACACCCCCGGGGGCTGGTGGCGGATCATCGCCGCGGAACAGCCGCGCCGCCTCGAGATCGAGGACGGCTTCGCGAACGATGACGGGACTCCGAACGCCGAGATGCCCACGACCCGCTTCGTCGTCACGCTGGACGAGCAGACCTCGGGTGGCACCACGATGACGATCGCGAGCACCTTCCCGTCGGCCGAAGTCATGGCCCAGATGGTCGAGATGGGGATGGAACAGGGCATGCAGGAGGCCCTGGGGCAGATCGACGGGCTCCTGGCGGGGAGCGCTCCTTGACGAGCCGCTGATCGCGAGCACGCTGCTGGACGAGAGGTACCCGGCTGCCACCCACACTTCCTCGTCGTCTCAGCCGCGAATGGTGTCGCGTCCCTTGCGATCGTCGAGCCGGCCGAACG
>JBKJJI010000004.1:0-2674 GCA_046598115.1 Acidimicrobiia bacterium
GGCGACCTCGCCCGGCTACGCGGCGACCGTCCACGGCGCGTACCTCTCGGGTCGGCGGGCCGCCGACGAGGTCGAGGGCGAGGCCGACGACGGCGCCCGCGTGGTCGTCGTCGGTGCCGGCGTCGCCGGGCTCACCGCGGCGCGTGCGCTCGATCGCAGGGGCTACGAGGTGGGCGTGGTCGAGGCGCGGGATCGCATCGGCGGCCGGATCTCCACCGACACCCGGCTCGGCCTGCCCCTCGACCTCGGCGCGTCATGGATCCACGGGACCGATGCCAACCCGATCACGGCGCTCGCGCGCGAGGCCGGGATCCCCACGGCGGTCACCCGGTACGCCAACGGCGTGATCTATGGACCCGACGGTGCGCCCTTGGAGGCGCCAGACGTTCGCCGACTTCAACGTACCCTGCGCTACTTCCTCCGAGAGATCGAAGACCCACGCGAAGAGCTCGACACCGACATCTCGCTCGGCGCGGCGATCGACGCCGTCGTCGCCCGCGACAGCGACTGGACCCCCGACGAGCTGCGCGGACTCGACTTCTCGGTGAACACGGCGCTCGAGCACGAGTACTCGGGCGACGTGCACGACCTGTCGCTCTTCTGGTGGGACGCCGGCAGCGAGTACGACGGCGACGACGTGCTCTTTCCCGCGACCGGGTACCAGTGGCTGCCGCGCCTCCTCGCCGAAGGGCTCGACGTGCGGACGGGCCACGTCGTCACGCAGGTCTCCTGGGGTCCGACCGGAGCGTCGGTCGTCGCCAACGGCGAGACCCTACCGTGCGCCCACGTCGTGGTGACCGTTCCGCTCGGCGTCCTGCAAGCCGGCGCGGTCGAGTTCGTCCCACCGCTACCCGCCTTGACGCGCACGGCGATCGCCCGGCTCGGCATGGGGGTGCTCGACAAGCTCTGGCTGCGCTTCCCCCGCGTGTTCTGGGACCCCGACGTCGACCTCTTCGGCTACGTCTCACCGACCAAGGGTCGATGGACCGAGTGGTACGACTTCTCCCGCCTGACCGGCGAGCCCATCCTTCTCGGATTCAACGCGGCGGCCTATGCCCGCGAGCTCGAAGGGCGCCCCGACGCCGAGGTCGTCGCCGACGCGATGAGCGTGCTCCGCACGATCTACGCCTGATCTGGGCACCTGACGCACGGACCCCGGCCGACGGTCACGCGTGCAGTGGCCAGTCCGGGGTCGGCACGACCGTCGTCGGCATCTCCGGCGGCGGTCCGAGCGCGACGGCGATCTTCGAGAACCCCATGAACAGCGCGACGCCCATCGCGAGCTCGACCAGCTCACCAGCGTCGAAGTGCTGCGCGAGCGCGGCACGGTCTTCGTCGGTCATCGAGCCCGGCGCCCGCAGGAACTGGTCCGTGAACCGGATCGCGGCCTTCTCGCGTGCGCTCAGCTCGTCGGCCGACGCGTACCCGTCGTCGATCCGGTCGACGCGATCCTCGGTCAGCCCTTCGGCGAGTGCGCCCTCGAACCGGACGTTCCGGCAGTAGGCACAGTCGGTGACGCGCGCGTTCCGAAGTCGGGCCACCTCCTTGATCGACTGGGGCAGCCGGCCATGGCTCCACAGCGTCCCGTACAGCTCGAGGAACCCCGTCAGGGCCTCGGGCTGCTCGGCGAGCACGCTGCCGCTGATCGCGTCGTCGTCGGGCACGATCGTCAGGGTAACGGCGCGTCGAGCGCGGTCGGATCGACGATCGTGGGCCCAGCCGATGCATCGACGCCGAGCACGAGACGGACGCGGTCGAATCCGTCGAACAGGGCGAGTGCCTCCGTGATCGCGACGACCTCCGGCAGCGTGAAGTGGCGTCGGAGCTCGTCGCGGATCGCCCCCCGGATGCCCTTGGGATCGACCACGAACTGCTCGGCGAACGCGAGCGCCGCACGCTGGGGGGCGTCGAAGCACTCGGCGGTGGGCCACTGCGCCAGCACCTCGACCATCGCCTCGGTGAGGCCGCCATCCATCGCCTGGCGGTAGCGGACCTCCAGCTCCGACGCGCAGCCCAGGAGCTGGGCAACGCGCAGACGGCACAACTCGAGCACCACCAGGTCGACGAGCCGGTCGCGCCAGAACACCGCGTAGAAAGCCCGGAACGGGACGGCGAGGTCGGGCCGCAGACCGAGCGCGCCGTCGAGGTCTGCCGCCCGAGCGCTCACAGGCCCATGAAGCTTCCGCCGTCGCACACGATCGTCTGGCCCGTGACGTACGAACCGTCGTCGCTCGCGAGGAACCGCACCACGGACCCGATGTCGGCCTCGGCGTCGCCGATGCGGCCCAGCGATGTGCGCGACTCGACGCGCTCCTTGAGCACCGGGTTGGCCGCGAACGCGCTGGTGAGCGCTGGCGTCTCGGCGACCGGTGCGATGCAGTTCACGGTGATCTCGTGCGGGCCCCACTCCCTGGAGAGGCTCTTGGCCATCGCCCGCTGCGCCGCCTTCACCGGCGAGTACGCGGGGATGTTCACGCTGCCCTCCACCCCCGAGGGCGACGTCACGAGCACGAGTCGGCCGTTCGGCGCGGCCCGCACGAGGTGAGGGAAGGCGAGGACGGCGCTGTAGTACGAGCCCCAGACCGCCGTGCGGGAGTTGTGCCCCCACAGCTCGGCGTCGAGGTCTTCGAGACGATGCGGTGACGCGCCACGGAACGCGTTGTGCACCATGACG